>JAHZIZ010000324.1 GCA_022601215.1 Bacteroidota bacterium | reverse complement strand
GAGCGATACAAGTAATACAATATTTAGCTCCATCCTTAGATTACGAACTGTGCGAACGCCTCGCTCAAGATTTAACGGAAGAAAATCAAGTCCAGCCCCCAGAACTCCAATTAGTTCTATCTAGCGTACTAAGACATGAATTAGGAAATATTGAACAATACGAAGAATTTGGACATAAAAGCCAAATCATTCATAGTTTTCTAAAAGAGGTCGTGGAGAAGACCAATTTACCAACGATTTCACGAAAGGTACTAGGATGTTTTGTTGATGACGAAACCCTTCGACCTCTATCTAAAAATGAATTGGTACTTAGATGCCAAGAGAAAGAATCATACGTGCAAGATTCTTTAAATGAACTGAAACAAGCTAGAATACTAACAGTTGATGCGGACCTATGTTACCGATTAACACACCGTTATCTTAGGCAGAGGATTGAAAGTTTTTTAGGGTTAGTAGAGGACAAAACGTATCAAGCCAACCGGATGTTACAGCAACAATTAGCACGCCATAGCGTTAATCCTAACGCAAAAATTCCTTTTTCAGAACTAGTGAGTATTAAAAAATATTCAACTTTGAATACTAGTACCACGGCGATAGAATTAATTCATAAAAGTCAGCGCGCTATATTTTGGCGTGTTTCGCTATCATTTATTCTGCTTTTTGTAGCTACCTTTTTTCTTAATTATATTACGGCGCCAATAATTTGGGTCCCTTATGATCAAATTTCGAATGCTCATGAATCTACTGTATCTGATGCTGTATTCGGTAAGACCAGCAATAATATCATCTCTGGAGCGTGGGATAGGACTATCAAAATTTGGGAAATAGGGAACCCCACTCCCCTTAGAGAGGTTGTGCAACTTCCAGGAGCTATTTTTGATTTAAGCTATAGCCCAGAAAAAGATTTATTGGTTGGTAGTTTAACCAATCAACTATTATTACTTGATTTTAAAAATGATGAACCAGAATATGTTAAAAGTATCGGATCACAAAGAGTTGCTTTAAGTTCCAATGGTAAAAAAATTGCTCTAGGTGATGCCAGAGGCAAAGTAAGCTTGTTCTCGGCAAATAACCTAATGAAGGCAAATATCCTTAGGGAGTCTGGTCCAAGCATCAATGCCATCGCTTTTTCAAGAGATAACACACATCTTGGCATCGCTAGCCCAGAGGGTATCCATGTATGGGATCTTAAAAACGATTTGATGGATTGGAGCTTTAAAGGAAATTACTCAAATTTTGCTATTTCAAATGAGGGAGATTTTGTTGTGGCTGGAGGCGAAGACAGGTTTCTATACCTTATTTCTGTTAACACGGATACCCAGCCAATTAAGTTACCTAGGCATGCAAGCAGGATTTCCGCGATTGGACTAAATTACTCAGGAAAATATGTGGCCTCAGGAACTTGGGGTGGGACTATACGAATTTTTAGTCTTGAGAATAATAAAGAAATCCATTCGCTTTCGACAAATGCTAAGGTTATAAGAACATTAGAATTTTCACCCAATGGAAGTTATTTGCTAGTTGTTAGCTCAGACCAAAGCATAAAGATTCTTCAAAGGGAACGAGTAATTATATTTAAAAAATACCTGATAGACCTGAAAAAATTGATTCTGGAATTTTGGCCAAACGTTTTAGGTGGGAGAAATACTGCTTCGATTTAATGTTGAACAATAATAGCATCTAATAACTATCAGCTTGAGGGCCATATTTTCCAGCTCCCATGCGGTCTGAAACAGCATTTAACATTTACATGGCCCAAAGGGAAAAAGAACAATCCAAAAGGATACTCGTATCCTTAGATATTGTTAAATTTAGTAATGGGGTCAGGCTTGCTTTGTTGCTTTAATGGAAATGGGTATCGGGAATCATTTTTCGGGGAAATATGGCGAGGGCAAGTGAATTGAACACCTTGAATTCAAACCGCTTACTTTCATCGAGTTGCGTCCACCTTCAGTCGGTCTTTTGGAAAAATCACTTTCGATGTGCGAAGACGCATAGGGGACAGACCCAAGTTGAATCCATAGATTAAAATATTTGCGCACGCCTGCCCCTATTAGTAGTTTACTAGTAGGCTGTTTAAAAAGCACCAGGGGGGATCCCATTTAGTAATATTCAATCAAAAATCAAGAAAGTTCTTTCAATTCTCGATTCAACGGCTGAGACTTCAAATGTCTTTTGTGAAAAAGACCTAAAAGGGGCTCTCCTAATTTTCGCCAATAACTCGGCAATTGCTCCAACTCCACAATACCGCTTGAATCACCAACCCTTAGTTTCCGTTCAACTTCTAAAAACATCGAAAGACATGACATATCTTCCATTGGAGGCATTTGTTCTTCATGATAACTATCTTCCTTTATGATTTGTCTGGCTAGATTGTAATGCCTTCTATACAGATGCATAGAAGTAACACAGTGCTCATAATACCCTATTGAAACACCCAGTTTTAATATGGGGGTCAGGCCTGTTTTATTGCCTTAATCAAAATGGGTAGCACGAATCCTGTTGGGAGATCCATGGAGCTGGCAACTCGATGAAAGACCTTAAATGCAAGCCGCCTCTTTTCATCGGATTGCATCTACCTTCAGTCGGTCTACTGAAAAGATTGCTGTCTGAGTGCGAAGGCGCAATGGGGACAGGGCCAATTTGAATCAAAACATTCAAGGATTTGGGCAGGTCTGACCCCGTTAGTACTTTGCTTGAGTGACCATAGGATATTACCTAGACAGAAAAACTATAGAAAAGCCTCTCATCCGTGTGGATGAG
>JAHZIZ010000323.1 GCA_022601215.1 Bacteroidota bacterium | reverse complement strand
TTGTATGTTTCTTTATTCCAGCCATCCGTAAGAAAGACACATTGCAATGGAAGAAAACACAAAGAGAATGTGAGAATATATTACCAAAAATGGATGGAAGAACAAGCACAGAGTCTTATCGACAAAACAAGTAAGTTTCACTACTCCTACAGCATCAATTCTAGATAGCATTTTGGAAAATATGTGTTTATTTTTAGCCATCTTCATATTTGCTACGCTTCAGAAAAAGCACATCATTTATAGAAAACTCAAAGAAATCGACCACGAAAAGTTTTCTTACGATATTGCCGACTCATTTACATACAAGGATTTACCAACTGACCTGGATGACATTGTTCACAATTACAATTCGTCACTTCGCAAAATATTAGATACTCATGCTCCTGTTAAATCTCGCACAATTACTATTCGGCCCACCAATCCCTGGTATTCTCCTGAGATTGATGAAGCCAAGAAATTGAGGAAGAGACTTGAACGTAAATGGAGAAAAACCAAATTAGAAATTGATCGCCAAATTTTTATTAATCAACGCCAATTTGTCTATAACATGATTTATGCTGCCAAAACAAAATATTACAAGGATAAAATATCAGATTGCACGAACCATAAAGAACTTTATAAGATTATTGAAAGTCTTCTTCATCAGAAGGGAAAAGCTAAACTCCCAACACACAATTCGAAGGACGATCTTGCACAAAGATTTAACAAATTCTTCATTTCAAAAATCGCAAAAATACGTATTGACCTGGACTCCATTTCTGAAAACTGCAATTTACAAAAGGAAAATGAGCCTCACCAAGATACTTCTTGCTTACATTCTTTTACACCGGCTTCGGAAAAGGAGATCTGTGAAATAATTAAAGCATCACCAACAAAATCTTGTGATAGTGATCCCATTCCGACCTGGATTCTTAAAAGACATCTACCTCTGCTTATTCCATTCATTACACGGATTGTAAATTTATCACTAGATTCTGCTACTTTTCCTTCATGTTTTAAATCTGCTCATGTTACTCCACTTCTGAAGAAACCATCACTTGATGCTGAAATTCTAAAAAACTACCGACCTGTCTCTAATTTGCCTTTTATTTCAAAAATCATTGAAAAGGTTGTCTCCTCTCGTATTGCCGACCATCTTGCCTCCAACAATCTATACGAATGCTTCCAGTCCGCTTATAGAAAACATCACGGAACAGAAACAGCTTTACTTCGTGTTCAAAATGACATTTTATGTGATATTGACCGCAAACGTGGTGTGTTCCTGATTCTCCTTGATCTATCTGCTGCTTTTGATACGATTGACCACGGTGTACTTCTTTCGCGTCTTTCTACTCTTGGCATCATGGGAAGCGCTTTGGATTGGGTTCGCTCTTATTTGACTGATCGGAAGCAAGCTGTCAACATTAACGGTTCTTTATCTTCATTTATCACACTTCCTTATGGAGTTCCCCAAGGATCTGTGATTGGTCCCCAATTCTTTACAATATATTCTTCACCTATAGCAAAAATAGCCCGCAGGCATGGTCTTCAATATCACATGTACGCCGACGATACGCAATTATATTTATCCTTCAACTTGAACGATTCAAATGATGAAAATGCTTCTCTTGGAAAAATTGAATCCTGCATCAAAGATATTAAGTCATGGATGACTATCAACAAATTAAAGCTTAATGATGATAAAACTGAGTTTCTTATAATGTCTTCTAAGTATCAAAAATCTAAGATCATTACCAATAGTATACAGATTGGGTCATCCGACATTCCAGCTTCTCAAAGTGCACGTAATATTGGAATCACATTTGATAATATTCTTTCTATGGAAAACCATATTAAAAATATATGCAAATCCACCTATTTTCATATCAGGAACATAAACGAAATTCGCAACGTACTTAATAATGACACCGCCCCTACTCTTGTCCATGCCTTAATTACATCGCGCCTAGACAACGGAAATGCTTTATTATATGGGATCACGGAACGACAACTTAATAAACTTCAACAAGCTCAAAATGCTGCGGCTCGCATGCTCACCAGGACTAGGAAATATGATCACATAACGCCCGTCTTAAATCGTCTTCATTGGTTACCAATTAGATACCGTATACATTTCAAACTCCTGCTTCTCACTTGGAAAGCTCTTCATGACATGGCACCTCCGTATATCAAGGAACTTATTAATCTTCATTCACCATCTCGTCAACTTCGATCCTCAGATAAACATTTGCTCACTATTCCCCGAACTTCATCTTCATATGGTGACCGAGCCTTTTATGCTTGTGCTCCTAGACTCTGGAACTCACTTCCTACAGATCTTCGTTTTTGTAATTCTTTGGTCACTTTCAAAAAGACTTTAAAAACTCATTTATTTAAACTTGCCTATGATCACATTTAAAACTGTTTTGTTGCATTATGTTATTGTTTTTATATAGCAGTGTATACCATGTATTCTTTTTATGTTTTATGTTTTGCGCCTCGGAATAGGCTTGCCTAGATAGATGGCGCATAATAAGTGCATTGTTATTATTATATCAATCAAGTGATAAAATAATCATAATAATGAGAAAGAAATTTGCGAATACGAT
>JAHZIZ010000322.1 GCA_022601215.1 Bacteroidota bacterium | reverse complement strand
ATAATGGTGACATTGGTGTTAAACACCCCATCATTAAACAAGGTGATTTGTCCTCCAATGACGGGTGGGGTCTCCCAGTTGTCGAAACAACGTCTGGGTTGTGGCCAAAATTCCTCATGCGGATGCTTAATGGCAATGGCAGAATGATTGGGGTGGGTGATACTACTATAATCACTTTCATCCTTTAGAATATGTAAGACATTAGTGTCCGTATAACTAAAGTTGATATCACCCCATGGTATGGGTTCTGGGCATTCACACTCACATTCAAAAAAATAGTATTCAAAGCCCGGCTGGAAGAGAGGAGGATCGTTATTGGGTTGAATGGCATAGTCGATGTAAGTACCTTTGTAAGGTTCATATAAGACGGCAATTCCCGTAGGAGGCATCAAAGCTTGAAAAACCCCTTGTCCATCCCAAGCAATCAACTCCCGCATACGGATGCCCTGCCCCACCGTAAAGGAATCTAGGCAGGACTTATGGCTATAGGACATATAATTTTGCACATCGGAATCTTTAATATCATATGGAAATCCATCACAATCAACATTATCTCCGGTATAAGTACATTCACCTTCATCCACATACTCACGGTTAAACTCCTGATTAGTGCCACATAAACTGTAATCCAAATCTTGAAAATAACAATGCTCTATAATGTAATTAGGGGCAGCCGCAGTATCTAGGACTTGATCTCCAGCCTCTAAGGCATTAAAATATTCGGTATTATTTGGATCTCTGGTAACGTTCTCACACAACGTCTCATCAAAATTACGATGCGTATGAATCAATCCCAAATTATGCCCTACCTCATGGATCAGGGTGACTTTTAATAGATTCCCTGTAGGTACAATTAATTCTGTTTGATAGATTCCTCTAGAAACGCCAGAAAAATTATCCGTACCATAGGGGACGTATACATTGAAGGCCGTTGGGTCATACCCATTGTTATCTTTAGCATAGGACCATAAATCAAACCTTTGACAACTGTGTATCCGCCCAAATCCATCGGGATCTTCTATGGGATTACCTTGATCATCATACTGATATTGACACGATATTTCACCCGTAGAATTAACATCAGGTACCTTTACATGAACAAATGCAGGACTGTCAATCTCACCAAACCCTCTATACTTGAAGAAAATATTATACGGATTGTAGGCCATGTTTAAGTTAGCCACAGCATTCAAAACCAGCTCCTCTGACAATTCATTCGTATTATTACCATCGGCTTCATTTACTTGCCAAAACTTAATATTGAATACCACAGGATCAAAGGTGGCTAGGTAATCTGGGTCTATAGATCCAGACCAAATATCAGCAGGAATTATATCAAGTCCAAGGTCATCTGGCGTCGCACAGGGTTTATCTTGACCATAACTCATTACACCCAATAAAAGAAGTAGAGAAAAAATAACTATATCCCTCCCCCGAGAAATAATTGCATTCATACCAATTTGGTTTTGGTTAAAAAGATTCCTAAAGATAGCTCAAAAGGCGCAATCAAAATTGCGGTTTTACCGTAATGGATACCCCATTCCAGCCCACCAAGGCTTGATTTCTACCATGAGTCTTCCGCTTTGCATCATGGGATCCAAATTGGCCAAACTATCGGCCATGTGTAGGGTTGGAACATTATACACAGTCACCCCTCGTAAGTCTCCATCATCACCAAAAGGTCCAGAAATATCGGCGTAGCCTTCCTCATACATTCTTCCCAAATGTTCTTGGTGCAAGGTTTGTAAACTGTCTGCTTCGTGTTTGCTCTGATTCCTATTAGGACCGCTTTTTAAAAAAGCCATAAAATATTGTTTCATAATCACCGTATCACCCGTAGTTTCATCTACATAGTCGAAAATCTGAAACCCAGCTTCCCTGAGTTCCTTAATTTCCTGTGCCTTGGTCTTCTCAAAAACAAAGATGTTTTCTCCTGTTTTTGTGGTGGTTACTGCCTCTTGTTTTTGGTTACAGGAAGTAAGAATGATGATGATTAAGAGGGATGGTAGCACCCTCCAAGCCCATATCATGGGGCGAGTTTTAAGTGATTTCATAATTTCCAAGTGTTATAGGGTTGTTTACTTAATTGCGAATTGTAATATTTGACATCTCCCGTTACCTCTTCCCCAAGCCAGGCTGGAGTCTCAAAACTTTCTGTTTCTGAAGTGAGCTCCACCTCAGCTACTATGAGTCCTTCATTAACGCCTTCAAATACATCTACTTCGAAAATATGGACTCCTACTTTTACTTCATAACGGGTTTTGTCAATTACGCCTGCTTCACATAATTTCAATAGCGCTTCCGCTTCATCGACATCAATTTCTCGCTCCCATTCAAATCGGCTAGTTCCGGCATCATTCGATCTTCCTTTGATCGTCAAAAAGCCTTGCTCTCCTTTAATACGGACGCGCACTGTACGATCAGGATGGGTGTTTAAAAATCCTTGTACGATTCGGGTCTTACTATGAGCTTCTTCCATAAAAGCATCAGAGGTCGTTAAAAATTTTCTTTCTATTTCTATCATCAGTCTTTAATTCGCCATGGCGGGTTTTTTCTATTCTCTCCAGCTGTATAAATAATGATTTTGTTCCCATCTGGATCTCGAAGGCTTGCTTCTGTCCATAACCAAGTTTGTTCCTTGATTTCGGTTTCAAACGCAATTCCTTTTTGCTTCAATTCTAAGACTTTCTCAACCACATCTTCCACTTCAAAATAAACAACAACCCCCGGTCCCATTGGTAATTCATCTACCAAATGAATGGAAAGTGTGGCATCGCCTTCGGGTGTTTCAAAACGGGCATAGCCATCATGCGTATGTACAATAAGACCAAGCCCTAACTTTTTGTAAAAGGAAATTGACTGTACTACATCTTGAGAAGGTAGGGTCACCTGATTAAGATTCATGGGCTATTATTTTTATGGTTGCTGAAGATATCCTCCTTTCAGAATATCCCTTTTTTGCCAAAACGACCATCGCCTTGACTATGGTTTCTGGAGGTATTGTTTTGTATTCCTTCGGAATTAAAAACCCAAAGACACTCATAAAGAATTTTGCCAAGGATTCTCCCATTCGCCTTTCTTTACGAACACCACCAATGAGTGACGGTTGTAAAATATAAGTGTTAGGCATTTCTTGTGCTAGTACGTCTCGTTCCATCTCACCTTTGGTTTTATTGTAAAATACGGTGCTCTCAATACGCGCGCCCATGGCCGAAATCACCACAAAGCTATCCACTCCATTTTTCTTGGCTAGCTTTGCTGCCGAAACTGGAATACCATAATCTATTTTTCTATAGACTTCCTTGTCGGGTGTATGCGCTTTGGTGGTGCCAATGCAACAAAAAACAACATCGGCTGTAAAAACTTCAGCATGTTCTTCCAACAAAAACAAATCGACAATATGTTCTTCTATCTTCTCATCTACGTTGGTTGTAGAGCGTCTTGAAAACAACTTGACTTTTCCAAAATCATCGTCTTTCAACAGAGTTTCAAGCAATAATCCCCCTGTTAAGCCAGTCGCTCCCAATATGATAGCCGTTTTTTTCATACGTCTTAGTAAATGTATTAAATTTTAACCGCCATTCTACCTTCCACTGCATAAGAAAAATGGGGCTTCATTTAATTCCTTATATCATTTACTTCTTGATTCTTATGGGCCGCATATTGAAACCCTCGTTCCCACCATTCTTTCATTTTTTCTTTATTAAAAATTAAGGAATTTGTGGTTAACACCGTTGGTGTATAATAAAGATTGATAATGGTATCGGTATTTTTTGATGCCAGT
>JAHZIZ010000321.1 GCA_022601215.1 Bacteroidota bacterium | reverse complement strand
TCTTCTACACCATAAGTTATCGTATAGTTGCCATCTTTCTTTGCATGTACTTGATAATAAGCATGTGCAATCCCTGGGAGTCTTTTTAAACGAGCAATATCACCTTCGTAAACTGTAGAATCTAATATGGTTCCTTCTTCTATGTTGGAGATTTTTCGAATAAAACTGGCTTTCGTCTTCTTATGATCCTGAATCACCACTTCGGTAACATGTTGAGCAACCATATCACAACAGCATAAAAGGGCAAATATGATGACTAATCTATTCAATGGTAAAAGGTCTATTAGCTAATACATTGACCCAATTATCCTCACTTACTCCTAACATTGTAAACTCGTAACTACTTCCAGTTTCGAGGTTTGGAGGCACATCTCGGGTGATATTAAGCACTACATTATTGGTTTTATAATATTGGAACATTGCATCCTGTGTATAAGTACCAGACAGCAAATTATTATTGACATCCGACACTACTTGAAAATAGATAACATCATTTGGATTGGCAATATTACCCCATGAAAAAAGAGGCATATCGCTACTCGTATTGGCATGGACATTCGTTCTAAAGAGGGTGTTTTGAGTTTTGTGTTTCAATCGTATGGGATTTGACACCTGTAAAACGTCTTCTTCCTCAAACGTAACAATCACCCATTTTTCTTCGGGCGACAATTGTTTGATGAAAGATAAATACCCATTAAAGTATTCTTCAAGAGAAACAGCAACCTCGGTATAGTTTTCATAAGCAGTAGGATCTACCGTGATTGATGGTGTTTCAAAATAGCGAATATTCGTAACCCCTGGTCTAGGATATAAGTACACGATCACCTCATCATCAATTACGGAACCAGAAGCACAAGCGATCACACCTTCTAGTGCCACAGGTCCTTCAGCAATCATTTCGGCCAAGGTTTGAGATGCTCCATTATCTCCATTCGCAACTTCATCTGACGAACAGGAAATCACAACCAAACTAATGAGTAAATATAAACTATTCTTGAGCATATCGTTTTTGTATTATAGCCTCTACAGGCTTATTCTGCGGCGTAAATTGTGCGTTTTCAATTCCCCCAACTTTATCATGATCAATGAACCACTTCCATATAAATCCCCCTTGAAACCAATCCTTAGCATATAAAGATTGAAACAAAGCTTCGGTCAAATTGCTCTGTGCTTCGAGGTTTACACCTTTCATACTGCGGTCGCTTTTCCAAGGTTCTTTTCCTGAAAAATCAACACTTCTGTACCCATACTCTGTAAATAATACGGGCTTAGTATATCTATTGGAAACCTCTTCCATTTCGGCAAGCCATGGTTCCCAACCTTTCTTTGCCTCTTCTATCGTCGGGGTTTTATTTTCAGAAACAGGAAAATAAGCGTCCACCCCAATGTAATCTAATTGGTCCCAAAAAGGCACCCGCTTGTATTCATCCCAATTCGCTGCATAGGTCAACTCTCCCTTGTAAATATTTTTAATATTTAATACAAGTCTGTTCCAATAGTCTGGCCTATGCACAATAAATTGTTCTAATTCGGTCCCAATGCAAAACATCGCGACTTGCTCTTCCTGAGCCAATTCCGCATAATTTAAAATAAACTTACTATACGAAGCTTCAAGTGCTTTCCAATCTTCCTCAGTATTCATTTTGAGATAACCCGTAAACTCACCACGCCAAATCCAGATCTGCGGTTTCAACATTACCTTAACTTTATTTTCTCTCAGTATCTTTATATACTGCTTGGCGCCAGATCTAGTCTCGCCAAACCATTGTTTATCCGTATCGAAAATAATTTCTGGTGTGTCTAAATTTCGAATAAACCCGAAAGGCATAACTGCTGCAAAATTCGCATTTACGGCAACTACCGGAGCCACATGTTCCTGTGTTGCTTCATTCGGGGAGGCCACAAAACTTACCCCATTAATCTTTTTGTTTTGAGCTGTACAGCTACTTAGTAAAATGAGCAGAATCGCACACTGAAGTTGTTTCATTGCAAGGTTTTTATCCTGCTCAATGTACTTCTTTTTTTACAAGACAGCTCTTAAACCAATATTAAAAGTTTCACCCAATCCACTACTATTGCCTCGAACAAAATTGGTGTACAAGGCTTCCAAATTTAACTTATCGGTAAGTTGATACTTCGCTCCTCCACCAACGGCAGTAAAGTCTTGTGTAAATTCATTCCCTAAATCTAATAATTGCGAATGCTGCACAAGCCCAAGGATTGTAAACTTAGACGATGGGAAATAACTTAAAAACACCCCTGGAGTCAATCGTAAACTGTTGTTTGCAAAACTACCTTCCACTGTATCAAAATTTTCATCCTGTACCGCATCTTTTCCGAAGTTGAATTCAGAGTTTAGTTCGGTAAATAATTGCCAGTCTCCACCGCCAAACGTCTTATCGAAGAAAAAACGATTCTGCCATGTAAAGCCTTTTTGGTCTAAAAACACGCCACCATCTGTCTCCTGATCAAAAATTGGAATAAACACTGAGCTTTGAATTGAAAAGTTGTTTATCGTACTAAAAGGAACGAATTTCACAGAAGGAGCAATATTGGTAAGTCCACTTCTGGCCGTTCCAGCCTCGCCATCGAAGCTAAAAACATCTAATGCAGATCTGTCTCCTATCACATTAGACCGAAATTCTAAAATCAACCCTACATTCACTCTATTATTATCACTTATTCCCGTGTATCCTTCTAAGGTGGAGGTAAAAAAACTTTGTCTGTCTAAATTACTGGTCACATCACCATTTTCATTTGCCGCTCTTGTTTGTGTGTATAAATTATTAAACCATTTAAAGTCGTATTGACCTTTTCCAATCAATTTGGAAGGCGTAAGGGTTTGAATTACTGAACCACCGTAGTCCGCCTCATCAGTATCTTGAGAAAATGCAGTACTAATAAATAGGCATAGCAATCCTGTAATGAGTATTCTTTTTGAAAGATTCATAGTCTTTTTTTTAGTTGTTATGTATTATTTTGAAAATTGTGCTTCCGCGGCTTGCCGAAGTTTGGGGATTACTTCAACAAGCGGGAAGACTAGTTTTTTTATTTAGAATTGAGACGCCAATCGTACGAATAATAGGTGACTTTGGCATTGGATGGCACCGGTTCTTTTCGGTATTTGTTTAAGTAATCTATCTCATTTTGATCACCAGAAACAAAATCTTCTTTGTACCATTTAAATATTTCGGAAAAAGCTACTTTCTTTCCAGAAACCTTAATAAAGGAACTGTTATTCAAGGCTTTTATTGTTTGCTGCTCTAATAAATTTTCCACATTTTTAGGAGTATAAGCCTCATTTATTAGAGGAGGACAGCCAATCGCCCCACACACTAAAACAAAATGAAATCTCGCATCGTTAAAAACGGGTCGTAACAATTTGTGTTCGATATCATTTAATGTGATTTGTTTGCCGCCAACATCGTGTCTAGTCTTATCGAAAAATCCCTTTTTATCAAGCGGAGATTTAATTCCATAATTATCAATAATTCCTTTGATGACGGACAAGTTGTACGCGTTAATCCAAAAAGCTTTATAGGTATTTGCATCCTGACTTTTTACAGTACTCTTCTGAGCAAGCTTTAGAATAGCTTCAAGGGTTTCAGGGTTATTTTTAATTTCTTTATAGTTCACCTTTCCTCCTGATACATAAGCGCTAAAGAAGGCATCAGAATCCGCAAAGAAACCAGGAGCCACTTGCGAGTAAGAT
>JAHZIZ010000320.1 GCA_022601215.1 Bacteroidota bacterium | reverse complement strand
GTGATAGGTGGTGATACAACTTCTTCAACCTCTGGACTTATTATTAGTATTACGGCTATTGGTGAAGTACTTCCTGAGAAGGTGGTGTATAGAAGTGGAGCTAAGGAGAATGATTTGTTAGTAGTTACAGGTGATATCGGAGCAGCTTATCTAGGTTTACAAGTTTTAGAAAGAGAGAAGCAAGTTTTCGCTGCAAATCCCAACGCTCAACCGGAACTAGATAAATATACTTATCTAGTAGAACGTCAATTGAAGCCCGAAGCCCGACAAGATATTCCTAAGTTATTAGAAGATCTTGAGGTTATACCAACTGCTATGATCGATATTAGTGATGGTTTGTCAAGTGAGGTGATACATCTTTGTAAAAACTCTGAAGTGGGTTGTAATTTGTATGAAGATAAAATTCCATTGGATCCTCAGGCAATAGCTACTTGCGAAGAATTTAATATGGATAGTACGACTATAGCGCTAAGTGGTGGTGAAGATTATGAGCTGCTGTTTACGGTGAAATCCGAAGATTTTCCAAAAATAAAAGCCAATCCACATTTAACTGTTATTGGCCATATGACAGATGAAAAAGAAGGGATGCATCTTATTACTAGGGCGAATACTAAAATCCCACTCATTGCACGTGGATGGAACTCCATGAGCGAAGAGGCTTAAGAAGGCTATCCTGCCTTTCTTTTGGAAAAGTGTTGTTCAAATAAAAAGTTGTTTTCTTCCCAGTATTTGGTTAAACGAACAATTTGCCCGTAACCATCCTCCGTATACTTGCGTTTGCAACACGTGCATTGGTATTCCCTAATTTGAGAGTTTTTAGCTTTCAAGGAAATAAAGTTATGTCCTTTGAGTTTGCAGATAAGTTTTCTCATATGGCATTGGCGAATTTTCTTTTCATTTTCTTCTCAAAGAAAGTAGCTAACGAAGTATTAGCTTCTCTTGCTTTGTAAGTTAGGCTTTCCAAACGCCCTTGGTAATTGTTGGTGACTTCTTTACCACAATTGGTGCATTTAAATTCATTAATGTGATTTGTAATTTTACGGGAAACTACATAATCATGTCCTAAAGTACCACAAACGATACCTGAAAAGGAAAACAGTGTTTTTGGGGCTTCTGTTCTCATAAGTTTTTGATTTAGTTGAGATAAACCTAGTAATTTTTTCCAATTATTCCGGTAAAATGTCGTTTTATTCGTTAAAGTGTAAGATTTTAACAATTTTATCGGTGTTTTCCATCCAGCTCATGTGGCTAGACCGTAGAATTTTTATCGGAGTATGGGTGACTTCGGAAATTCGCGTTGAATCTTCCAAGGGAACAATGGGATCTTTATCACCACAAATTATCCATTTTTTCTTTTGAAAGTTTTGAAGAACTTGCGTTCGATCTTTCCTATCTCTCATTCCTTTTATCGCAGCGGTTATTCCTTTCAAAGGAAACGACAACGCCTCTAATTTTAATTGTTCAATTTCCGAAGCATATTGTAAACGGCTCTTTTCAGTAAATAAGTTTGAAATCGCCATTGAAATGATGGAGTCCTTTTGAGTTTTTATATAACGAAGCGCTCTATCTCTATTTTTTTTACGATTGTCGTTGTCTTTGTAAGTCGTAGAGTTGAGTAATATGAGTCCAGCTGTGTGTTGTTGATAAAGCTCTGTAAAAGCTAATGCCACATAACCACCCATAGAATGTCCAACCAATGTGGCGGTCTCTATTTTTAAATGATGCAACATGGAAAATAGTAGCTGAGCCATAAGCTCCATAGAATGAGTTTCCGATAGGACACCACTTTTTCCATGGCCTGGCAAGTCTATAGTGATTACGGTAAAATGTTTTGTCAATGGAGGTGCGATGGCCTTCCACATGGTACTGCTTTCCAAAAATCCATGAAGTAATACCATCACAGGTCCTTTACCTGTTACTTCGTAAAAAATAGGAACCTCCTTAAAGTGATAAATCATTTTTCTATATTCGGGAACGCAAATATCACTGAATGAACCCAACCAAACAAACCTTCGTCACGGCTTTCGCATTATTCTCTTTGTTCTTTGGAGCTGGAAATTTAATTTTACCACCCTTTTTAGGCCATAATGCGGGAGATAGTTGGATTTGGGTTACATTAGGATTTGCGGTCTCGGCGGTGATAATTCCCATTTTAGCTATTTATGGTCACGCCCGACTACAAGGAACCATGTTAGATTTTGCAAATAAGGTTTCTCCATTTTTCGCTTTGGTTTATGCCATTGCAGTTTATGTTATTTCTATTACTTTACCTTCACCAAGGACGGCTTCAGTAACTTATGAGATGGCTATTCAGCCTTATTTTGAACTCTCATCCTTATGGTTAAGCGCAATTTATTTTGCACTTGTTCTTGTGTTTGTATTAAACCGAACCAAGATTTTAAGCATTATAGGAAAATTTCTTACGCCTTTTATTATTTTAATTTTGTTGGCAATCATCTGTATTGGTCTCTTTGGGAATATTGAACCTTTACGAGCTACTATTTTTACCAGTCCATTTACAGAAGGAATTTTGGAAGGATATCAAACTTTTGATGCAATTGGGGGGGTTGTAGTGGGTGGCGTGATTGTTATTTCATTCGCTCTACAAGGTACTTATGGCTACGAGGACAAAAAGAAAATGATTGGAAGAGCGGGGTTGTATGCTGGGATGGGGTTGTTGTTAATTTATGGGGGACTCATCGCCTTGGGGGCGCATTATAGTGGGACACTGGAAATTGAAAACAGAGTTCAATTATTAACTCTTTTGAGTACGACAACTCTTGGAAATATAGGAACTACATTTTTGGCAGTGCTAGTAGCTCTGGCATGTTTTACCACTGCTGTTGGAATTGTAACAGGAACTGCTGATTTTGTAAAAGGTTTATTTGGGAATTCGAAAATCGCCTATACAGTAACGGGAGTTGTGGGTTGCATGTTAGGGGTTGTTATTGGACAGTTTGATGTTCATTATATCATAAATGTAGCATTACCAGCGCTTAGGTTTATTTACCCAATAACTATTGTGCTTATATTGCTGAATGTTATTCCTAAACAATTTGCTTCACCTATCGTTTTTAAAGGTGTTGTGCTTGTGACTTTCCTATTCAGTATTCCAGACTTTCTAGGATTTTTAATTTCCGAAGAAAAACTAGTAGCAATTAAAAGATTCCTTCCGCTGTCCGACCAACATATGGGCTGGGTAATACCTGCAATACTAATTTTTGTAGTGATGAATTTAATTAAGGGAAAAGAAAAAGTCACTTCCATATAAGAAGCGACTTTTTTTAAAAACTATATGAGTTGAGATTTTAGGAATTCATCAAATCTTCAATCTCATCTACTTCAATCGGAATGTTACCCATTAAATTAAAGGGTTCTCCAGTTTCTTGTATAACCACGTCGTCTTCTAATCGAACACCAAAACCTTCATCTGGGATATAAATACCAGGCTCAACGGTAAAGACATTCCCAGCTTGCATAGGTTCAAACAACAAACCATAGTCATGAGTATCTAGACCCATATGATGTGAAGTTCCATGCATAAAATATTTTTTATAAGCTGGCCAATCCGGATTTTCATTTTGCACATCGGCTTTGTCAATAAGACCTAACCCTATTAGTTCTGAGGTCATTAGCTTGCCTACTTCGATGTGGTATTCTTTCCAGTACGCACCGGGGACTAACATTTTGGTGGCATCATTTTTCACTCTATTTACTGCATTGTAAACGTCTTTTTGTCGTTTAGTGAAGCGACCATTTACAGGAATGGTTCTAGTCATATCACTACTGTAATTAGCGTATTCAGCTCCTACATCCATTAAAATAAGATCCCCGTCTTTACATTGTTGATTGTTCTCTATATAATGCAATACATTGGCATTGTTACCACTTGCGATAATGGGTGTATATGCAAATTTCTTAGATCTATTTCGAAGAAATTCGTGCATGTACTCGGCTTCAATTTCATACTCCCAAACTCCAGGTTGAACAAACCCTAATACTCTGCGAAATCCTTTATTGGTAATATCGCAGGCTGTTTGAAGTAACTCTAATTCAATTGGATCTTTCACAGAACGAAGCCGTTGTAAAATAGGATTGCTCTTTGCCCAACTGTGTGCAGGAAATTTGTCTTTTGTAGCTTTAATAAACCGAGCTTCACGAGTTTCAGTTTCTACATTTGCCCTGTAATGTTCATTAGTATTAAAGTAAATGATGTCTGCTTGAGTCATGACTTCGTAAAAAACTTTGTCAAAATCACTCAGCCAATATACGGTGGCAATACCGCTTACATCCAAGGCTCTTTCTTTGGTTAATTTTTCACCTTCCCAAACAGCAATATGCTCATTAGTTTCACGTAAGAATAAGATTTCACGATGTTTAGCATCTGGAGCATCTGGGAACAAAACCAAAATACTCTCTTCTTGATCCACACCGCTTAAGTACAGAATGTCTCTTGATTGTTCAAAAGGCATTGTGCTGTCTGCACTAATGGGATAAATGTCGTTACTATTAAAAACAGCTAGGCTGGATGGTTTCATCTGCGCCATGAAGTTTTTTCTATTTTTAATGTAGAGTTTATTGTCTATTGGATGATATTTCATGAGCTATTAACTTTTGTGATTTCCAAAGCTAAAGAAAGAAATCTGTAATTGAGAAGCCATATGGCGTTAAATTGCATTTTTCCTAATTCTACTCATATGTCGAGTAGAAATTCCTAGAAAAGAAGCTAGATATCTAAGAGGAACCTGCTGCAATAAGGTAGGTTCGTTGGAGAGCATCTTCTGATACCGTTCTTCTGGAGATAAGGTGAGTAGATCAATACGATAATCATCGATTAAGAAAATCTGATTTTCAATTAAATTGTAGTAGAAGTTATAAAAAACCTTATTATTTTTAAGTAGATTATCGAAATCTGTTAGTGGAATTTGATACAAATGACAAGTACTTATGGCCTTAATACTTTTTCGTGAGGGCACCTGGTTTTTAAAACTATTTAAGGCAGTAGTGCAAGAATTTTTTAAGGCGAGATACGTCGTTTTTTCCTCTCCTGAAATGATAAGTGTATGTTGTAAAATTCCACTTTTTATAAAGTAAAAATAGGGGCATATGTCTCCAGCTTCTACTAAGAAACTGTTTTTAGGATAGTGAATAGAGGAAAAAGAAGCGCAGATGGAAAGCATGTCTTCCTCTAAAAGCGGGATATTAATTATAGATTTTAAATAAGATGTAAATTGTGTGTCCACTGTTCTATGCTAAGCTTTTTTCAAATATAGTAATAAGGTTTTGGGCTAACTTTTGTTAAGACCCAAAATATTTACCTGTTAAACTTCCCAAAATTATTTTGCAGTATTTTAATGATGCTGTACTTTTCAGAAACCAAAAACAACCAAAATGAAAAAAATACTATCCCTCTTTTTTGGGCTGGCGTCCATCGCATTGTTTGCACAGCAGCCTGCTACTTCAGCTGCAAATGTCCAACAAGGTTTACAGCAGAAAGATCAATTAGTTCAGAATTCAATTGTTAAAAATCTACCTTTTACCAATGTTGGCCCAACGGTTATGAGCGGTCGTGTTGTTGATTTTGCGGTTAACCCCAAGAATCCAACCGAATTTTATGTAGGCTACGCCAGCGGTGGTGTTTGGCATACCAAAAACAATGGTACTACTTTCGATCCCATATTGGACAATAGTCCAACTCAAAATGTGGGAAGTCTAGCCGTGGATTGGAATACAAAAACCATTTGGGTAGGGACTGGTGAGGTCAATGCATCTCGTTCATCTTATGCCGGAATCGGAATATTGCAATCTACCGATAATGGAACTACTTGGCGTAATATGGGGCTACAAGATTCACATCACATTAGCAAGATTATTATTAATCCTAACAATAGCAACCAGGTGTTGGTAAGCGTCGTTGGGCATTTATATTCTAAGAATTCTGAGCGCGGTGTTTTTAAGACAATTGACGGAGGAAAAACTTGGGCAAAAACGCTTTTTATAGACGATGAAAGTGGAATAATAGAAATGAATGGAGACCCAAAGGATTTCAATTTGGTGTATGCTTCTTCTTGGGACAAGGATAGAAAAGCTTGGGATTTTAGAGGAAGTGGAGATGGTAGCGCGATCTACAAAAGTACCGACGGAGGATCTAGTTGGTCCAAGGTTTCAGGTGCTGGCAGCGGATTTCCAACTGGAGAAGGTGTAGGAAGAATTGGATTGGCTGTCGTAGATGCCAATACAGTATATGCAATTCATGATAGTCAATTCCGAAGAGTGAAAGAACAAGATGATACTGTGAGTAATGGAATGTTGAAAAAAGATGATTTTAAAACAATGACCAAGACGTCTTTCTTGGGCTTAGATAATAAAAAGTTGAATGAATACCTTAGAAATAATGGGTTTCAGGAAAAGTATCGTGCCGAAAATGTAAAGCAAATGATTAGAAGTGGAAGTGCAACACCTCTTGATCTTGCTAAATATCTTGAAGATGCAAATAGCATGTTGTTCGATACTCCTGTAATCGGTGCAGAGATTTACAAGAGTACCGACGGCGGTAAATCATGGAAAAAGACACATGATGGGTATCTTGACGGAGTATATTATAGTTATGGGTATTACTTCGGAAAGATTCATGTGGATCCAAATGACGCCGATGGAGTTTACATATATGGAGTGCCCATCTTAAAGTCAAAGGACGGAGGAAAATCATTTACCTCTATAAGTGCACCTAATGTACATGCAGATCATCATGCCTTATGGATTAATCCAGCTATGCCAGGTCATCTTATTGACGGAAATGACGGCGGTGTGAATATTAGTTATGATGATGGTGAGAATTGGATTAAATGTAACACTCCCGCAGTTGGTCAGTTTTATGCCATTAATGTTGACAATGAAAAACCTTATAATGTCTATGGAGGATTACAAGACAATGGTGTTTGGGTAGGGCCACACACTAATACAGAGACTGTTCGTTGGCATCAGAGTGGGCAATATCCTTACGAAAGTATTATGGGTGGTGATGGTATGCAAATTGAAATAGATAATCGGGATAGTAATATTGTGTATACTGGTTTTCAGTTTGGGAATTACTTCAGAATTAATAGAGAGGCCGGAGAACAGACTTATATTCAGCCTAAACACGAGTTAGGCGAAAACCCTTATCGATACAATTGGCAAACTCCTATTGAATTGAGTGAGCACAACCAAGATATTCTCTATTTAGGAGGAAATAAGCTAATGCGCTCCATGAATCAAGGAACGGATTGGAAGGCAATTTCCTTCGATCTAACCAATGGAGGCAAACCAGGTAATGTTGCTTACGGAACCATTACTTCCATAAGCGAATCTCCTTTCGAATTTGGACTTCTTTACACAGGAAGTGATGACGGTCTGGTTTATGTAAGCCGCAATGCTGGAGGTGATTGGAAAAAAATATCAAATTCTTTTCCAAAAGACTTATGGGTAAGTAGAGTTATTGCTTCAAGTCATAAAAAGTCTCGGGTGTATGTTACTCTTAATGGATACCGTTGGGATGATTTTACCCCTTATGTGTTTGTTTCTGAAGATTTTGGAGCGACTTGGAAAAATGTAAGCAACAATTTACCTACATCATCAGTAAATGTGATTCAGGAAGATCCTGAAAATATGGATATCCTTTATTTAGGAACGGACAACGGGGCCTATGTTTCGTTAAACAGGGGGGGCACTTGGGCGCCATTCGTAGAAGGTCTTCCTAATGTAGCGTTTCATGATATGGTAATTCAACCTGAGGCAAAACACTTGGTGCTAGGAACACATGGGAGGTCGATTTATACAGGAGATATTTCTTTACTGCAGCAGTTGTCTGCAGACAATATGGGACAAATTTTAGTGAGTGCCATGAAACCTTCGCGGGCGTCCCGAAGATGGGGGAGTACAGGGTTTAATGCTTTTGGTTCTCCATATGAGCCCACAAAGAATATTCAGTATTACAGTCCGACAGAAGGTAAGGTAACAGTAACCATTATCGGTGACGATAGTACTATTTTGCAAAGCTTCTCTACCGTGGCAAGTAGAGGAATTAATATAGCGGCTTATGACATGACCCTTTCAAAGAAAGGAAAGAAAGCGCTCGAAAAATCAGGGGTAGTTATAACAATGGCCGATAATGGAAAGTACTATTTGCCTAAAGGCAATTATACGGTAACCTTATCAATAGGAGGTAGTTCTAAGTCTACACCTTTTGAGGTAAAATAAAGGCCTCTTTTAAACAATGCACGAGCCTCAAGGTCTTCTTTGGATGAAAGAAGCCTTTGAGGCTCTTCTGGATTCAATCTAAATAAGACAAAAGAGAGCAATTGTTTGGCAATCCTTCTTTTGAGCCTTAAATTTGTACTTCAAAATTTTGAAAAGAAAACCATAATGGGAATTATCTCTTCTTCCATCGCCCGTAAAGTTGCCATGGCACTTTCAGGCTTGTTTCTAGTATTTTTCTTAGGACAACATTTCGTTATTAATCTTACTTCGGTTTTAGACCCTGACACCTTTAATAGCTGGTCCCATTTTATGGGAACCAATGGCTTGGTGCAAGGACTACTTCAACCCATCTTAATTTTTGGAGTGGTTTTTCACTTTATCATGGGGTTTATTCTAGAACTTAAAAACCGAAACGCTCGAGCCATAAAATATGCTTCTTATAAAGGAAGCACTAATGCGAGTTGGGCCTCAAGAAATATGATTATTTCTGGATTGGTAGTCCTTGCCTTTTTAGGACTGCATTTTTACGATTTCTGGATTCCGGAGATGATACATAAATATGTAGAGTCGCATCCGGAAGATGCCACTCGATATTATGCAGAGACAGTGCATAAGTTTGAAAGTCCAGTGCGAGTAGGATTGTATGTGATTTCTTTTGTGTTATTAGCGTTACACTTATGGCATGGGTTTGCATCCTCTTTTCAAAGTGTCGGGTTTAACAATAAATACTCGAAAGGATTAACCAAATTTGCCAAGATATATGCGATTGTAATTCCGTTAGGATTTATTTTCATCGCAGTTTACTTACACTTAAATCAATTGCCACACTAAACCAATTGCTATGTCGATATTAGATTCTAAAATACCTTCAGGACCACTAGCAGATAAGTGGACAAACCATAAAAACACCATTGACTTGGTGAACCCAGCGAATAAACGTAATATAGACGTTATCGTCGTTGGGACCGGACTGGCAGGAGGAAGTGCAGCTGCTACTCTGGCAGAACTTGGGTATAATGTAAAAACATTCTGCTACCAGGATTCTCCAAGACGCGCGCATTCTATTGCTGCGCAAGGAGGAATTAATGCTGCCAAAAACTACCAAGGAGATGGAGACAGTAATTATCGCCTTTTTTACGATACGGTGAAAGGAGGAGATTACCGTTCAAGGGAAGCAAATGTATACCGTTTGGCTGAAGTATCTGCGAACATCATTGATCAATGTGTTGCTCAGGGAGTTCCCTTCGCGCGTGAATATGGTGGGTTATTAGATAATCGTTCTTTTGGAGGGGTGTTGGTTTCGAGAACCTTTTATGCAAAAGGTCAAACAGGACAACAATTATTGCTTGGGGCTTATTCAGCTATGAACCGTCAAATTAATCGCGGGAAGATTGAACCATTCAATCGTCATGAAATGTTAGATGTTGTAAAGATTGATGGGAAAGCTCGGGGAATTATTGCTCGTGATCTCGTAACTGGAAAGATTGAAAGACATTCGGCACATGCCGTAGTACTAGCCACAGGTGGATACGGAAATGTATTTTTCTTATCAACTAACGCCATGGGGAGTAATGTAACTGCAGCATGGAGAGCACATCGTCGAGGCGCTTTCTTTGCCAATCCTTGTTATACACAAATTCACCCTACCTGCATTCCCGTTTCAGGAGACCACCAGTCTAAATTGACGCTAATGAGTGAGTCGTTGAGAAATGATGGACGTATTTGGGTGCCGAAAAAGAAAGAAGATGCTGAGGCAATTAGAGCGGGAAAATTAAAGCCAACTCAGCTCGTTGAAACAGATAGAGATTATTATTTAGAACGCCGCTACCCAGCCTTTGGTAATTTAGTTCCTCGTGATGTAGCTTCCAGAGCAGCCAAAGAGCGCTGTGATGCCGGTTTTGGCGTAAATAAAACGGGAGAAGCAGTGTATTTGGATTTTGCTTCAGCCATAGAACGATATGGGAAAGAACAAGCATTAATTCAAGACTTGTCCAATCCTAGTGATTCTGAGATTTATGATTTAGGAAAAGCGGTGGTTGAAAACAAATATGGAAACTTATTCCAGATGTATGAGAAAATCGTAGATGAGAATCCATACAAAACTCCAATGATGATTTACCCTGCGGTGCATTACACCATGGGGGGGCTATGGGTAGATTACAACTTACAGACCACCGTAGAAGGACTATATGCTGCCGGAGAAGCAAATTTCTCCGATCACGGAGCAAATAGACTTGGAGCCTCTGCTTTAATGCAGGGATTGGCCGATGGGTATTTTGTATTGCCATACACGATTGGAGATTATCTTTCGAAGGATATTAGAACAGGAAAGATATCCACCGATTCACCAGAGTTCGATCAAGCCGAAAAGGATGTAAAGAATAGTATCAACAAACTAATGAGTGGGACAGGAGCACATTCAGTAGATTATTACCATAAAAAGTTGGGTAAGATCATGTGGAATAAATGTGGAATGTCTCGTAATGCTAAAGGATTGGAAGAAGCAATTTCTGAAATAGCAGAATTAAGAGCAGATTTCTGGGCGAATGTAAAAGTTCCTGGTAGCCCAGACAGCATGAATCCTGAATTAGAGAAGGCGGGTCGTGTGGCAGACTTCTTAGAATTAGGAGAGTTGTTTGCCAAGGATGCCCTTACTCGAAACGAATCCTGTGGAGGACACTTTAGAGAAGAGAGTGTCGAGCAAGATGGGGAGCAAAAAGGAGAAGCGCTTCGCGATGATGAAAACTTTAAATTTGTGTCTGCTTGGGAATATAAAGGGGAACCAAAGGATGCCCAACTACATAAGGAAGATTTAGTCTTCGAAAATATTGAATTGAAAACACGTTCCTACAAATAAGAGATATTATGAAATTGACTTTAAAAATTTGGAGACAAGAAAATGCAAGTGCTAAAGGCAATATGCAGACCTATCCTATTGACGGGGTAGAAGGTGATATGTCTTTCTTAGAAATGTTGGACGTGTTAAATGAACAATTGATCAATAAAGGTGAAGAGCCAGTTGTGTTTGATCATGATTGCCGAGAAGGCATCTGTGGTTCCTGTTCTTTGCAAATTAATGGGGAACCACATGGTCCAGATAGATTGGTAACTACTTGTCAATTACATATGCGTAAATTTAATGACGGAGATACTATTGTTATTGAACCATTTAGAGCTAAAGCGTTTCCAGTTATTAAGGATTTAATGGTAGACCGCGGTGCCTTTGATCGTATTCAACAGGCCGGAGGATATGTTTCTGTTAATACCTCGGGGAATACTATTGATGCTAATGCCATTCCAGTAGAAAAAGAGTTAGCTGATGAAGCTTTTAATGCTGCGACTTGTATTGGATGTGGAGCTTGTGTTGCAGCTTGTAAAAATGCAAGTGCCATGTTGTTTACTTCAGCTAAAGTTTCTCAGTATGCTTTATTGCCTCAGGGGCGGGTTGAAGCGACCACTCGTGTTTTAAATATGGTGGAGCAGATGGATAAAGAAGGCTTCGGAAACTGTACCAATACAGGTGCTTGCGAAGTTGAATGCCCTAAAGGAATTTCTCTTGAGAATATTGCACGTATGAATCGAGAGTATTTAAGCGCAAGTTTGAAAGGGTAATTACATTGAAAATAAAATAGACTCCTAAATGCACAGCATTTGGGAGTTTTTTATACAACTTTTTTGTTCGTAGAAATTGAAACCTTGGAAGCTTCAATCAATATGTTTTTCAAAATAGTTTGGAGAAACTTATTAATATCATAAGGTTTAACTATAATGTCATTCATGCCTGCGATATATATTTTATTCCTTACCTCTTCTACCTCTACAGCAGTTAATGCTACAATCGGGATTTTAGTATGGTTCAGGCGAATTTGACGACTGGCCTCAAACCCATCCATTACGGGCATGTTTAAGTCCATTAAAATAAGATCGAACTTTTGATTTTTCATTTCTAACACCGCTTCTTTTCCATTGGTTGCAATGACACAAGTCATTCCATTGTTTTCTAATATTTTTTTGGTGACAATTTGATTGATTCGGTTGTCTTCAGCGATAAGAATTTTCTTGTTCTTTAGTAAAATAGGATCCATAATAGCCAACTCTTTGGGGAGTGGCTCTTTTTCAGTAGGGATAAATGACAAGGTAAAAGTGAATTCACTTCCTTTACCTAATTCACTTTTTAGCTCGATTTCTGAATTGGATCTAGCCAATAATTTTTTCACAATGGGTAACCCTAGCCCCGTTCCTTGATAGGTATAATTGTTGTTTTCTACTTGCGAAAACTCTTCGAATATGGCAATGTGTTTCTCTTTGGATATTCCTATACCCGTATCTTTAACAGAAAATGTTATGTCTGTTTGAGTGTCTGTATTATTCACTTCTAACGCTTCAATAACAATACTTCCATTTTCGGTAAACTTGCAAGCGTTACCAACTAAATTCATTAATACTTGTGATAGTTGAACCGGATTTCCTTTTAACCAAAAGGGAATCCCCTTTGAAATATCAACACTAATGGAGTTATTATTCTGAAGACGCATATATTCGAAAGATGATATAATGCTTTCTAACAACTCATGGAGATTAAACACTTCTTGTTCGTCTTCTAAATTGTAGGATTCAATTTTACTAATATTGAGCACGTCATTAATTAGGGCGAGTAGATAATTAGC
>JAHZIZ010000319.1 GCA_022601215.1 Bacteroidota bacterium | reverse complement strand
TTGTTCTTTTAGGCTGTAACATTTTTCTTTAATTTATAAAAAATTACTTTCTACGACGAGGTCCTTTATTTCCACCACGTCCTCCGGCTCCACCTTTTCCTTGCTTCTTAGATAATCCAACAAGCGGAGAAAGTTCTCTTTTACCATATACTTCACCTTTCATGATCCATACTTTAACACCTAATCTACCATAAGTAGTATGTGCCTCAACAAAAGCATAATCAATATAGGCTCTAAAAGTTGATAAAGGAATACGTCCTTCTTTGTAGTGTTCTGAACGTGCCATTTCTGCACCATTTAAACGCCCACTAATCTGGATTTTAATTCCTTCAGCATTCATACGCATTGTAGCAGCAATAGCCATCTTAATTGCACGTCTGTATGAAATTCTATTTTCAATTTGACGAGCGATGCTTGATCCTACTAAAAATGCATCAAGTTCAGGTCTCTTAATTTCAAAGATGTTAATCTGAACTTCTTTACCTGTAATTTTCTTAAGTTCTTCTTTCAACTTGTCTACCTCTTGTCCGCCTTTCCCAATAATAATACCTGGTCTTGCAGTAGTGATAGTAACGGTTACAAGTTTAAGAGTTCTCTCGATAATTACTCTACTTACACTAGCTTTAGATAAACGCGCGTGAACGTATTTTCTAATTTTATCGTCCTCGGCAAGCTTATCTCCATAATCATTACCTCCGTACCAGTTAGATTCCCATCCTCTGATAATTCCTAAGCGATTCCCGATTGGATTTGTTTTTTGTCCCATATCTATCTTAGCTTTGTGTATTATTGTTTGCTCCTACTACGATTGTTACGTGGTTTGAACGTTTTCTAATTCTGTGTGCACGACCTTGAGGCGCTGGACGTAATCTTTTTAACATAGATCCGCTATCAACTTTAATCTCTTTTACTATCAATTCAGCCTCTTCAATATTAGCTTCTTCGTTTTTAGATTGCCAGTTTGCAATTGCAGACAATAACAATTTCTCTAAACGACCAGATGCTTCTTTTTGGTTGAATTTTAAGATATTAAGTGCATGTTCTACTTTTTCGCCTCTTACTAAATCGGCTACTAAACGCATTTTTCTCGGTGATGTAGGACAGTTATTAAGTTTAGCAAAAGCAACATGCTTTTTAGCTTCCTTAATAGCGTCTGCCATTTGTTTTTTACGACTTCCCATAGCTTACTACTTTTTACCTTTATTTTTAGCACCTGCATGTCCACGGAATGAACGTGTTGGTGAAAATTCTCCTAACTTATGACCTACCATGTTTTCAGTAACATATACTGGAACAAATTGACGGCCATTGTGAACTGCTATAGTTTGTCCAACAAAATCCGGAGTAATCATAGAGGCTCTAGACCACGTTTTGATTACTGTTTTTTTGTTAGATTCAACATTAACTGCTACTTTCTTCTCTAATTTATAATGAACGTAAGGTCCTTTTTTTAATGATCTTGCCATGTCTTATTTCTTTCTACGTTCTACAATATATTTATTACTTGCTTTAGTCTTAGAACGGGTTCTGAATCCTTTAGCTGGAATACCATTTCTAGAACGTGGATGTCCACCTGAAGATTTACCTTCACCACCACCCATTGGGTGATCAACTGGATTCATTACTACTGGTCTAGTACGTGGTCTTCTTCCTAACCAACGTGTTCTACCTGCTTTACCACCAACTAATAATTGATGATCTGAGTTAGATACAACACCTATAGTAGCCATACAGTTTGCAAGAATTAATCTTGTTTCACCTGATGGTAATTTAACCGTAGCAAACTTACCATCTCTTGCCATTAATTGAGCAAATGCTCCAGCACTACGAGCCATAATAGCTCCTTGACCAGGACGTAACTCTATACAAGAAATAATAGTTCCTAATGGGATTTCACTTAATGGCATTGCATTTCCAATTTCTGGAGCAACACCTTCTTTACCAGATACTACATTTTGTCCAACCTGAAGTCCATTTTGAGCAATAATGTATCTTTTCTCACCATCTTGATAATTCAATAACGCGATAAAAGCGGTTCTGTTTGGATCGTATTGAATAGAAGCAACTTCACCTGGAATCCCAGCTTTGTCTCTTTTAAAATCGATAATACGATACTTTTTCTTATGACCTCCACCTATATAGCGCATGGTCATTTTTCCTTGACTGTTTCTACCACCAGACCTTTTGTTCGGAACGAGTAAACTCTTTTCCGGCTTATCAGTAGTAATGGCGTCATAACCGTTTACTACTCTAAATCGCTGTCCTGGTGTGATTGGTTTTAATTTTCTTACTGACATTGTTGTCTAATTACATGTTACTGTATAAATCAATCATTTCACCTTCCGCCAGTTGTACAATTGCTTTTTTAACAGCATTTGTTTTACCATTTTGAATACCAGTTTTTGTGTGCTTGGTACTACGATCTGGACGGACATTTATAGTACGAACTTTTTCAACAGAAACACCATAAGCAGCTTCCACCGCTTTTTTGATTTCTACCTTGTTCGCCTTCGTATTCACTGAGAATGTATAGCAGTTTCTCAACTCACTATCAGCTGTCGCTTTTTCTGTGATTATAGGTTTAATTAAGATATTCATTATTTCTATTTACTTAAGTTTGTTTCAATTCCCGCTAAAGCTCCTTCTAATAGCA
>JAHZIZ010000318.1 GCA_022601215.1 Bacteroidota bacterium | reverse complement strand
AGTATGTCATCTAATTTTTCTCAAAAGTGAGAAAATCGGTACCACCATTACCCCCGCTCTCATCACTCAACTCAAGTTGAGACGAAGTGCTAGAGACAACATCCCAATCGTCGCTTAGCTCGCTAAAGCTTCCCGTACTATCGGGTGGAAAATTCATTGTAAAATCAATCGTGCCATCACTACTCTCTGAGACAGACCACGTTCCTGATACGGACAGTAGGTCATTGCTTGCCGCTACCACTCCACCATCTTGAAAATTGAAGGAGAAGCCTGCAAAAGCACTGGTTTCATCTTGATCGGTATCAAAATAATAAGAAACATTCCAAGTTCCTTCTTTCGCCAAGTCGCTTACGGCATCGGCCTGACTTGGATCATTATGGGTGTCGTCATCGCTCTTGCATTGGACAAAAGCAACACAACATATGATAAGGGGAATTAGTATTTTCTTCATGTTGAGGGTTTTTAGGTTTGTATTGACATAACGTAAAAACCCCGCTCAAACGTACTTCACGATTAAATTTTAACAAAAGGGGACTATTGGACTGGATATAATCCTTGGCTGTTAACTAAAACATAAGATTCGTTAATAACTGTCCATTTTGGTGCTTTGAAGCCCATGTGGAAAAGCCTATTTTAGCCCTCAGAAAAAACAACAATTCTATGCCAGATATGAATCACCTCACCGACCTTGTTACTCAAGTGCGTAGGGATATTTTAAGACAGGTACACAAAGTAAATTCTGGTCACCCAGGAGGCTCTTTAGGTTGTGCCGAATTTTTTGTAGGACTCTTCCAAGAAGTCATGGATCGTAAAGACGGTTTTGAGATGGACGGAAAAGAAGAAGATCTCTTCTTTCTTTCGAACGGACATATATCTCCAGTTTTTTACAGTGTTTTGGCTCGTTCGGGATACTTTCCAGTTGAAGAGCTGAACACCTTCCGATTGATTAATTCTCGTTTGCAAGGACATCCAACTACGCATGAAGGCCTTCCTGGTATCCGTATTGCTTCTGGATCTCTAGGGCAAGGAATTTCTGTTGCGGCTGGAGCTGCACAAGCCAAAAAGTTAAACAACGATAATCATATTGTGTTTGCATTATGTGGTGACGGAGAATTACAAGAAGGTCAGAACTGGGAAGCTATTATGTATGCGGCCGGTAATAAAATTGACAACTTGGTAGTAACGGTTGACTACAACAAACAGCAAATTGATGGATCTTTAGATGCTGTACTTCCATTAGGAAACCTAAGAGGGAAGTTTGAGGCTTTTGGTTGGGATGTAATGGAAATAAAAGAAGGGAACAACTTAGAAGCGGTTATTGATGGCCTGAATGCTGCAAAAGCTAAAACAGGACAGGGAAAACCCGTTTGTGTTTTAATGCACACAGTAATGGGGAATGGCGTAGACTTCATGATGCATACTCATGCATGGCATGGAAAAGCACCCAATGACGAACAGTTAGCGATAGGACTCACTCAAAACCCAGAAACCTTGGGTGATTATTAATACTGAAAAGATATTATGAAAAAATATACAGACACAGGTAAAAAAGATACACGTTCTGGTTTTGGAGCGGGTCTTACCGAATTGGGACAAAATAATCCTAATGTAGTTGCCCTTTGTGCCGATCTTACGGGATCCTTAAAAATGGACGAATTTAAAGCCAACCATCCTGAACGTTTCTTTCAGGTGGGAATTGCTGAAGCGAATATGATGGGACTTGCCGCTGGGATGACTATTGGAGGAAAAATCCCATTTACGGGAACTTTCGCCAATTTCTCTACAGGCCGTGTGTACGATCAAATTCGTCAAAGTATTGCCTATAGCCATAAGAACGTTAAGATTTGTGCTTCTCACGCGGGAGTTACTTTAGGAGAAGACGGAGCTACACACCAGATACTAGAAGATTTAGGACTGATGAAAATGCTCCCTGGAATGACGGTAATCAACACTTGTGATTACAATCAGACAAAAGCTGCCACACTTGCTATTGCAGAACATGACGGACCGGTGTACTTGCGTTTTGGCCGACCAAAAGTGGCCAACTTTACGCCAGAAAATGGAGCATTTCATATTGGTAAAGCCGTTCAATTACAAGAAGGAAGTGATGTTACCATTGTAGCCACAGGGCATTTGGTTTGGGAAGCATTACAAGCTGCTGAAACCTTACACGAACAAGGAATCACTGCCGAAGTGATTAACATACACACGATCAAGCCGCTCGATGCCAATGCTATTGTTGCCAGTGCGCGGAAGACCGGTTGTGTTGTTACTGCTGAAGAGCATAATTACCTTGGTGGTCTTGGAGAAAGTGTTTCTAGAGTACTAGCAGAACAAGCGCCAACTCCTCAGGAATTTGTAGCCACTCAAGATACCTTTGGAGAATCTGGAACACCAGATCAATTAATGGACAAATACGGTTTAAATGCCGAAGCTATTGTAAAAGCCTCTATTAAGGTGATTGCAAGAAAATAATCAGGAATTTCCTGACCATAAAAAAAGCCTCGCATGTGCGAGGCTTTTTTTATATGATTGCTTTGTTCTATAAGGTTAACTATCGCTATCTAGATAGTCTACTATTCCGTCATTATCTGTATCTGGGAAGGTAATAGTTCCATCATCTGCCACTTCAATTTCTTGCGAAGTAGGACGCCCATCATTATCATCATCTCCATCGAAAAAGTTAGGAAGTCCGTCACCATCTGTATCATCATCTTCTTCCAATAGATTCCCGTTTAAATCTTCATTAATAGTTAAAATTCCATCGTTATCCTGATCGCCATCGGCCACGGTATACATCGTAAATGTAAAAAAGAGCTGCGCATAAACAGGCACGTCTCCACCTTGTCCCGTTTCGTTTACATAGTATCCTAAGCCCGATTGCATAAATACAGCCCCAATCCCAGGGTTTACTGGAGTAAGACTTCCATCATCGTTAATCAAGATATCTTCAGCCTCATTAAACTCTTGTAGTCCATCCTGCAATCCATTTACAATAGAGGTCAAGCTAAATGTAACTGGCGTTACAGAACTATCTAATAAGTCGGTATACGGTTTCGCTACGTTAGGCTCCTCGTTAATCCAATGAGCTTCATATTCCAGTGTGGCAACATCTCCAAACGTTGGGCTCTTCTCTCCTCCACCTTGAGCAACCGTAAGATAGTATAAAGTATAACTCACATCCGTATCTACTCTATCCACAACAGTTTTACTAGTCACCTGTTCCATTAGAGGTGTTTTGTTTGCGTTATCTCCAGCGATGGTATCGAATCTTATTTTAAAATCGAAATCGGTTGGTGGCGTCTCAAACTCTTCATAATTATAGAAGTGTGTCGATAAATAATCCTCAATAATCATAGTTGAAAGTGGCGCTTCTTCCCCTCTATCTCTCGCTGGAACGAAAGTACCGTTTGTTCCATCGTCGTTTCTACACGATCCGAAGGTAAGTACCACTAGTAATAATGCAAGTAATGTTGCTTTGTTCATCTTCAATTTTTTTAACGCCGCAAGATACAATTTTCCGCTATTTTTGTTTCTTATTTAACGCACTTTTAAGCTCTATCATATGAGGATTGACAAATACCTTTGGTGTATCCGCTATTTTAAGACCCGAAATCAGGCGACACAAGCCTGCAAGAAGGGCGCAATTAAGGTTAGAAACGAGGCTGTAAAGCCTTCAAGAGAGGTATATCCTGGGGATGCCATTACGGTTCGAAAAAACCAAATACATTATCAGTTACAAGTATTGGAAATTCCTCCTAACAGAGTAGGTGCCAAATTGGTAGGATTATATCGCGTAGATACCACCCCAAAAGAAGCTTTCGAAAATCAAGAAATTCTCAAATTTGCCAAAGACTATTATCGAAAAAGAGGCACGGGTCGACCTACGAAAAAAGATCGTAGGGATCTTGAGAATTTTGCTGACGATTCTGAAGAATGAAACTTCACTAAATTACTATCTTTGAAAAAAAACCATTCATGCAGGAAGCCACTATTATATTAACCAACAAGCAAATTACTCACAAAGTGAAAAGAATGGCGTATCAGGTTTATGAAACCAATGCGAGTGAAAAAGAGGTAATTATTGCGGGTATTATGAAAAATGGATTTTTACTTGCAAAAAAAATCAAAAGCGAAGTAGAAAAAATTTCCCCCATTAAGGTGATACTTTGTGAAGTATACGTGGATAAAAAACAGCCTACCAAACCAGTTACCACCTCTATGGAACTGGAACAATTTAAAAACAAATCGCTAATTCTTGTAGACGATGTCCTGGCAACAGGTACTACACTTATCTATGGCGTTAGGCATTTTCTCGACGTCCCATTAAAGCAATTTAAAACCGCCGTTTTGGTGGATAGAAACCATAAGAAATATCCAATAAAGGCAGACTTCAAAGGCATTTCCCTGTCCACTTCTCTCAATGAAAATGTGGCCGTCATTTTTGATAGAAATAGCTGTACGGCTGTACTAGAATAATTGCGCCACCAATTCCTCCACAATGGCCTGTGGATTCTTAGCATCTCCATTTAAAATTACTTGCGCCTGATTGTAATAAAAGGCGCGCTCAAACAAATGCTTTCGAATAAAATCATTAAGTAAATCTTCGGTTTCAAGATGGGCAATGAGGGGACGTCGCTCCTTTTCAGCAAATAAACGATGGGTAAGTGTTTCCAACGAATTTTTCAAATAAACCGTTTGAGTGTCTTGGTTTTTCTGAAGGTCTTCTAGGACGGTTCCGTAGCACGGTGTGCCGCCACCAAGTGCCAAAACCATGTTCGCATCTTCACTCAATAGATGTGTGAGTGTCGATACCTCCTTTTTTCTGAAATAGATTTCGCCTTTTTCAGAAAAGAGCTTGGAAATGGACATTCCTTCTTGTTTTTCAATGACTTCATCGAGGTCTAAAAATTGATAACCAAGCACTTCCGAAAGCCGTTTTCCAACGGTGGACTTACCACTTCCCATATATCCCAACAAAACTATTTTCATGCCTACAAATATCGCAATTAAGAGGTTAACAAAGGAGTAAAAAAATATTTATAAAAATTAATCCTTTTTACTTTGAATTATAAATAGAATGATATTATATTTGCACCCGCTAACGCAGAATACTGTTAAGCATTTGAAGCAGCAAAACTGCTTTTAATTTTAATGACCTGGTAGCTCAGTTGGTAGAGCATCTCCCTTTTAAGGAGAGGGTCCTGGGTTCGAGCCCCAGCCAGGTCACCAAAACTCTTTAAAAGTCGCGCGTCAAGCACGACTTTTTAGTTTATAATAATTTCATTTACCGAGGTGCTGGAATTGGTAGACAGGCATGGTTGAGGGCCATGTGTCCGCAAGGGCGTGAGGGTTCGACTCCCTTTCTCGGTACAACAAAAGCCATTCTTAATTGAATGGCTTTTTTTATAGCTCAAACAGACGCCCGCAGGGGCGTGCCGAGCAGCTCCTTTTTTTGTAAACTTTCATACACAAAAAGAGATGCGAAGGCGTTTTCAATATGTACCTCCCTTTCTCGGTACAACAAAAGCCATTCTTAATTGAATGGCTTTTTTTTATAGCTCAAACAGACTCCCGAAGCAGCCCACAACCATTTATTTATTTATCCCTTCTGGATGCACAAATAAAAGAGGAGAATACGCGGTTGTCGCATTACCTTCCGTTCGGAGATTACATCGCCTTACTCTTACTTTATCAATGCTGAGAAGCAACTATTTTTTCCTAGGTACGCAACACATAACTTAGAGTATTGTTTAATTAAATTCTTTATATATGAATGCAACAAAAATGAAAGTTTTCATTTGTTTAGTTTGCCTCCTTACCGGAGTACAGAGTTACAGTCATGACACAGTAACTTCTCTCGAGACGTCAGTAACACTACTGAACCATGAAAACGAAAACAATCCAGATCCACTACCCTGGGGGTTTCAAGCGGAATTTGTAAGTATGAGTGAATGCTCATGGTCTCATTATTACGGTAATTATGTACAGACCCTTAGACAGAACATTTATTTTCTAGGTATTCTGGTAGGAACAAGAAATACGGATCAACTTTGTTCTCCGTTTGAAATCGGAGACCCGTGAAAATGTTAAAAAAACACAACATTGGGTAACAAATTGCGCCATGGAGGATCTAACTATGAAAACAATCAATGAAACATAAAGTAAATCCACGACAGACAGCTTTTAACGGGATCCCTAAAAAGAAACATTGACCCTTCAACAAACAGGTAAATTCATTAGAACTACCTGTTTGTTTAACCTTAATTGTTAAATTGTTAAACAAATCTAGTTTTTACGGATCGATTTTCATACATTTGAAAATCGCTTATCTAAGTAATATGCTCATAAAAACGCAATTTAGTATTAAAGACCTTGAAAACCTTAGTGGCGTGAAAGCGCACACCATTAGAATTTGGGAAAAACGCTACAATCTGCTCGAGCCACAACGTACAGACACTAATATTAGGAAGTACGACCTCATCAACTTGAAAAAACTATTGAACGTAACCTTCTTATATAACGAAGGCTACAAGATTTCTAAAATCGCTAGTTTCAAGGAAGCTGAAATCAACAAGCTTATTACCAGCTTAGCGCAGGATAAAAAGGAAGATTACGCTATCCAAGCGTTTAAAACAGCCATGTTTGACTTTGACCATCACCTCTTCACCAAGACCTATAACGAGGTGAGAGTGGATCGATCTTTCCGTGAAACCTTTTACGATATCTTTTTACCCCTACTCAATGAAATTGGATTGCTTTGGCAAACAGGAACGATTGATCCTTCCCATGAACGTTTCATTTCGGAATTGATCAAACAGAAGATTATTATTAATATTAGCCAATTGCAGGAACAAACTACTAAAAAAGAAGCGCCTTCCTTTGCACTATTTCTTCCGCAGGAAGAAATTCATGAAATTGGTTTATTGTTTGCCAACTATGAAATTATAGCAGCAGGCTTCAACACCCTTTATTTAGGTCCTAATATTCCAATGGACAGCCTGAAGCACGTGCTCAAACATTACGATGATCTTACCTTTCTATCTTACTTCACCGTAAAACCAGATAAAATTTCCATTTATCAATATATAGAGCGCTTTCAAAAGAACATCTCAGACCATAAGCCAATGAAACTCTGGCTAATGGGGTTCAAAACACTAGAAGTCGATGCCGAAAAGCTACCTCCTAATTTTGAAGTTTGCCCTAGTCTACATGCACTAAAAGATAAGCTCGATACATTAAAAAATTCATAAAATTTCCTACAAATTCCTATTTTGTTTAAATAATAGCTATATTCGTTAAACAAAATGATAAACATCGCAATTATTGGTTCTGGATTTTCCTCGTTAGCCGCTGCTGCATACCTTGCAGAGGCCGGAAACCAAGTAACCATCTACGAAAAAAACGACACCGTTGGTGGACGTGCAAGACAATTTATAAAAGAAGGCTTTACCTTCGACATTGGTCCTACTTGGTATTGGATGCCCGATGTGTTTGAACGGTTCTTTTCCGACTTTAATAAACATCCATCCGATTACTACGATCTTATTAAACTGAGTCCTGCCTACTCCGTCTACTTTGGCGATAATGACTTTATCACCATAGAAGATACTTTGGAGAAAATTAAAGCGGCTTTCGAAAAGGAAGAACCTGGTAGTTCCATAAAACTTCAAACATTTATTGACGAAGCCAAGAACAATTATGACGTAGCCATTAAAGACCTTGTCTATCAACCGGGAGTGTCTCCTCTGGAACTCGTAACCCCAGTCACCATAAAAAAGGTAGGACAGTTTTTTAGTACCATTAGTAAAGAGGTCCGCAAGGAGTTCAAAAACCCACGCTTGATAGCCATTTTAGAATTCCCCGTGTTGTTTTTAGGTGCTAAACCTTCCAACACACCCGCCTTCTATAGCTTTATGAATTATGCCGACTTCGGCCTAGGAACCTTCCATCCTAAAGATGGCATGTACTCTGTAATCAAAGGAATGAAAGTATTGGCCGAAAGCCTTGGAGTCACCATACATACCAACCAAAATGTAGAGAAGATTGTCGTAGATAATAAAAAGGCAACAGGACTCGTAGTCAATGGCACATCCATTTCGGCAGATATTATACTAAGTGGTGCCGATTACCACCATACCGAAACCTTATTAGCACCTTCACTACGTCAGTATTCAGAAAGTTATTGGGAGAAACGCACCTTTGCCCCTTCTTCTCTCTTATTTTATGTAGGCTTTGACACCCCCATGAAAAATGTAGAGCATCATACCTTATTTTTTGATGTGCCCTTTGAAGAACACGCCAAGGACATCTATGATGACCCTAAGT
>JAHZIZ010000317.1 GCA_022601215.1 Bacteroidota bacterium | reverse complement strand
CCGATCTGCACAATAATCCTTACTTTTAAGAAACTAAACTACCTTTTCAATGAAACGACTTCAAGCTTTCTTCTCACTCCTGCTATTGTTAGGTCTTATTTACTACAGTTTTTATAGTTTAATGCCGCAAAGCGGAGCACCTGCTTCTATCCCGGATACCGAATTCTCCGCCCAACGCGCCTTAGTCCCACTTAAAGAAATTACCAAGGCACCGCACTTCATTGGCAATGATGAGCATGGACGAGTGCGTGATTATCTAGTGCAACAGCTTCAAGATTTGGGGTTAGCAGAAGTTCAAATACAAGAAGGCTTCATCTACAATGACTGGGGCGGACTTATTAAACCTCAAAATATTCTGGGGAAAATAAAAGGAACTCAACCCGGAAATTCCTTACTTATCTTTTCGCATTATGATAGTGCTATGACGCCTTCTTTTGGCGCCAGCGACGCAGGTAGTGGCGTAGTTACAATTCTAGAAAGTTTGCGCGCATACAATGCGAGTGGAAAACAACCTAAAAATGATATCATTGTCCTCTTTACTGATGGAGAAGAGATAGGCCTGGACGGTGCAGATCTATTTGTTAACAAACATCCTTGGGCAAAAGACGTTCGACTAGCTCTTAACTTTGAAGCGAGAGGAAGTGGAGGCCCGAGCAATATGATTTTGGAAAGTAATCAAGGTAATCACAATATTATACAACACTTTATCCAAGCTGGAGTGGACTACCCTGTGGCGTCCTCACTAATGTATAGCATTTACAAAATGCTGCCTAATGATACGGACTCTACTGTGTTACGTGAAGATGGGGATATTGACGGACTCTTCTTTGCTTTTATAGATGATCATTTTGATTATCATACAGCCAATGATAATTTCGAAAATTTAGATAGAAACACGCTACAACACCAAGGCAGCTATTTACTTCCTCTACTCCACTATTTCGCTGATGCGGATATCACGACAATGAAAAGTGAGCAGGATGATGTGTATTTTAATATGCCATTAGTGAAAATGATAAGCTATCCGTTTGCTTGGATCTTACCGTTGCTAATTATTGCTTTTCTTGCGTTTGTCGCTATAATTTTCTTCGGAATAAAAAGTGAAAAACTGGAAAAAAAGGCAATTGGAAAAGGGTTCATTGCCTTACTTACATCATTAATTGTTTGTGGATTGCTAGGGTTTTTTGGATGGAAGTTTATCCTATATCTATATCCTGAATACAACGAAATTGATCACGGATTCACCTACAACGGACACACCTATATTGCATTCTTTGTTACCCTATCCTTGGCTATTTGTTTTATGGTCTATCGTAGATTTAAAATCACCAATATTGCCAGCGCCTATATTGCTCCGCTATTCCTTTGGATTGTGATCAACACTGCCTTGTACTTATATTTAAAGGGTGGAGCGTTCTTTATCATACCCGTACTCTTTGGACTGTTATCATTGTTATTATTAATTAGACAGGAACGACCCAACCTGCTTCTTATGGTATTGCTGTCTATACCCGCCATTTTCATTTTCGCACCACTTATTCAATTTTTTCCAGTAGGGCTTGGCCTTGAAATGCTTGTTGCCAGTTGTGCTTTCACTGTCTTACTCTTTGGGTTGGTTTATAATGTTATCGGATTTTATCGCTATAAACGCTTCTTCTCTATTTTCCTATTCATACTTGCCTTTGGATTTTTTATTAGTGCTCATTTTGACAGCGGTTATTCAGAATCGCAACAACAACCTACTAGTCTGTTATATTACCAAAATGCAGATGAAGGGAAGTCGTATTGGGTAACCTATGATGAAAACCCAGGAGAATGGGTCAAAGGTTATATAGGAGAAGCTCCAGAAGCAGCTTCAAAATTTGTTGTCAGTTCGGCAGGTAGCAAATACAATACTGGATATACCTATGCCGCTTCAGCACCCCATATTCCACAATCTTATTTTGAAGTCAGACTGGACAAAGACACCCTAATTGGAGACCTCCAAGAAGTTGACTTTACCATTATCCCAAAACGAGATGTTCATATCCTTAGGTTATATGCAGATTCTTCGGTGGTATTTAATCGAATCTCCTACAATGGGATGGAAGTTAAGCCCGATAGCCTTGGTCGCGTACTTGCCGAAAGATCTTCTAATTTCTTAATGCATTATAACATCTCAGAAAGCGACTCATTGGCGGTTTCTTATGCCGTTCCTGCTGGCACAAACCCTAATTTTAGTACGCTAGAATATTCTTTGGACTTATTGGACAACCCCCTGTTTACTGTTCAAAAAAGACCAAAGCACACCATGCCTAAACCTTTTGTCACTACAGATGCTGTCGTAATAAAGCGAAATATTGATCTGGAGACTCTTCGTAAACCTATTAATGATACTTTAATCCCTATTGTGAATGAATAAAACAATTGCTATTGCCGGACTTGGATGGTTAGGGTTGCCCTTAGCTCAACAATTAAAAACACTGGGATTTAAGGTAAAAGGAAGCGTAACGACTTTAGACAAAGCCGCTCAATTACAAAAAAACGGATTTGATGCCTTTGCAATGACTCTTTCTGAAGAAGGAGTGAATGGAAGTGTAACGGCATTTCTAAAGAATGTTACAGATCTTATCATCATGATTCCCCCAGGTCTTCGTAGAAATACTGGGTCGGACTATGTGTTAAAAATGTCTCACTTCTTAGCCGAAGTAGAAAAATCGAAAGTCACCAACTGCATCTTCGTAAGCAGTACTTCTGTTTATGGGGATGCCCAGGGTAACGTTACAGAAAAGGACCTCCCTAAACCAGAAAATGAAGCTGGTCGACAGTTACTTCAGGTCGAACAATTGTTTTTCACCTCCAGTTGCAATACAAGTATTGTACGCTTTGGAGGATTGTATGGTGGAAGTAGGCAACCTGCGCGATACTTGGCTGGAAGAACTCAATTAAATGGAGGGGCTGCTCCAGTGAATTTGATTCATCGAGACGACTGTATTGGAATACTGAGCGAGATTATAAAACAAGAGGCCTATGGTCATATCTTTAATGCCGTAAGCCCAAAACATCCAACAAAGGCTACGTATTATGGACAAAAAACTTCCGACTTATGCCTAGAACCCCCTCAGTTTGTAGAAACGAATGATCTTGAAAGCTTTAAACAGGTAGATTCTATACATCTCTCCACTTACCTATCATATTCCTTTTCGCATTCATTATGAGCTATTTGAATAATTCTTATCTTTAAATTTCCTTTAAAAAACCAACCACATGAAATCCTATCCCCTTCTAAGTTTAGCATTCATAATAAGCTTGACATTCTCTTTTTTTTCTGAAACAAGTCAGGCGCAAATCCACGATGAAAAACTATATGATGCCCTGGAATACAGGCTTGTTGGACCGTTTAGAGGTGGAAGAAGCTGTGCTGTTACTGGCGTACCCAACAAGCCCAATCTGTTTTATTTTGGTGCCACTGGCGGTGGGGTATGGAAGACCTTAGACGGTGGAAGAAACTG
>JAHZIZ010000316.1 GCA_022601215.1 Bacteroidota bacterium | reverse complement strand
GTATTTGAAGGCATGGAAACAAGCTCTTGAGATGTGATTCCCCATGGTTTCTTCTTTTTGAATTTACAATAGAAGACCATCGATTTTTCGAAAAGCCAGTTGATAAGATGTTTTCTCAGTGATTTCATAAAGTACTTTGAATTTCAAAGTGTATAATTAAAAAAATAGCATTACTTTTTTCTTATTAATTTTTCCAGAGCATTGATATGCTTTTTAAACTCCGTCTTCCCCAGTTTTGTTGCGCTATAACGGGTATTGGGTTTTCTCCCGATAAATTGTTTTTCTACAAGAATATAAGCTTCCTTTTCAAGTGCTTTGAGGTGACTGGCAAGATTGCCGTCGGTTACATCGAGTAATTCTTTTAGGCGATTAAAGTCGGCGTCGTCATTCACCATCAAAATAGACATTATTCCAAGTCGTATGCGATGATCGAAAAGTTTATTTATGTTTTCTATGATTCCCACTACGCGTGTTTTTTTTCTTGAATCATCATTACGAAACCGTAGACAATATGCAAGACTCCAAAGCCTAAAACCCAAAAATAAAACCCATATCCTGGAAAAGCGGCGCAAAAAAGTCCAAGGATAATCTCCGCATACCCCAAGTACTTAATATTTCCAACCGTAAATTTTGATGCATTGACCAATGCTAGTCCGTAGAAAAGTAGCATTAACGAACCTGTAAGTCCATAGTGTTGGCTACTCAGCTTGATTAGAATATATATACCCCCGGCAACGAGAGGAATCAAAAAGTTTAAGAGTAGTCTTCGGGTGGTTTTATCCCAGATCTTTTCGTTATTCTTTTTTGCTTTTTGAGTTGTGAGTAGCAGTGCGGTGCTTACACTTAGGATAGCTACACCAGCTAAGATTCCCAGTAAGGCTCTAAATTTCCAACTGTGCAATATGATGGCTTCTCCATTGGCTGGAAAGATAAAAAAGTAAGCCGCCATAGCTCCTACTATGGCATAAACACCTGCAAATATTCCCGAAAGTCCGCTGAGCGAAATAAAGCGGGAAGAGCGGTTCATTAATTCTTTGATCTGGCTTATGTCTTTTAAGTATTCTTGCTCACTCATAATAAAGTACTTTGAATTGCAAAGTAAATAAAATTATTAGTCCGTGAATTTATTTTGTCAATACTTTAACATACAGGAAAAACCCTTGATTAAAAAATAGGAAAAACCCTGTTGTTTTATATGGGTATTTTATATCATCTTTACACTACACAAATTTTGTTTCATTAAATGAAATATTTAATGGAGAATCGGCAGAAATTAATTGGGGAGTTAATGAAGCCATTATTTGGTCTAGAAAAGGTTGTTCTGTGAGGGCAACCTTTTTATTTTTGTGTCTATGAATCCTGCCGAAGCCTATATTATCAATTCAGAAGAACCTTTTAAGACGATATTACTGCAATTACAAGTATTGATCGAAACGACCATCCCTGAAGCTCAATTGTTATATAAATGGCGCATTCCTTTTTACTACCTCAATGGCAAACAAGGTTTTGTATTTTTAAATCAGACGAAGAATTATGTCGACGTCGGTTTTTGGCACGGAGCGCATCTTAACTTACATCCAGAGCACCTAGTTACAGACGGTCGTAAGCACATGAAATCCCTACGTTATTTTACCCAAGAAGAAATTGACGAAAAGGTGTTAATTGATCTACTACTTGAAGCCTATTCCGTTAGAAATAGAAAATACTATAAGTGATTGATTGTTTTTCTAATAGCTACCAAATCGGTAAGTAATTTTTCCAAATGAGCAAGGTCTAACATATTGGCACCATCACTTTTGGCGTTTGCAGGATCGAAATGAGTTTCTATAAACAATCCATCCACTCCAACAGCGATTCCTGCTTTAGCAATCGTACCAATCATTTCCGGTCTACCACCAGTAACACCAATAGTTTGATTAGGTTGTTGTAAACTATGCGTGACATCTAAGATGGTTGGGGCATATTGTCGCATGGTTGGAATGCCTCTAAAGTCTACAATCATGTCCTGGTATCCAAACATAGTCCCTCTATCGGTAATCCAAGCTTTTTCACTGCCAGAATCTTTTACCTTTTGAACGGCGTGTTGCATGGCTTCAGGACTCATAAACTGTCCTTTCTTCAAGTTAACCACTTTTCCAGTCTTGGCAGCTGCCACCACCAAATCGGTTTGCCGCACCAAAAAAGCTGGGATTTGCAAAACGTCGACATACTGAGCGGCCAGAGCGGCATCACTTACTTCGTGGATATCGGTAACCGTTGGGACTTCGAAAGTCTCTGAAACTTTTTGTAAGATTTGCAAGGCTTTCTCATCTCCAATGCCAGTAAAACTATCGATCCTGCTGCGATTTGCCTTTTTAAAACTCCCTTTGAAAATATATGGAATTTCAAGTTTGTCGGTAATATTCACTACTTTTTCTGCGATGCGTAAGGCCATGTCTTCGCCTTCAATGGCGCAGGGACCTCCAAGCAAGAAAAAGTTATTGGATTGTGTATGTTTAATATTCGGAATTAGATCGAGATTCATAGTGCATTTTTAGCTGGGACAAAGATAGCTAAAAGTATATTCCGAATCTTTTGTCTAGGACATCAAATTATTTATTGAGGCTCTTGAGACCTTTTCCTGAACTTCGAAATAGGAAGAACCAGCATCCTTGCGGGGCTATTATAGCGGGCTAAATGATCTCAGAAGATACGGTTAATGAGACGTACCCTTCAAACCGATAGCGGTGTAGGAGGGTAATATTCAAAAGGCTGTAGCATAGAATATTAGCGTTAGTGAAGATAAATAGGTATAATATCCATAAATCCATAATAATGGCGTACTTTTGCACCGCCTTAAAAACGGCTCACTTATGGAAATTAAAAACATCGCCATTATTGCACACGTTGACCACGGTAAAACTACTTTGGTTGATAAGATCATGTATCACTGTCAGTTATTTCGTGAAAACGAGAATACGGGAGACCTTATTCTGGATAATAACGATCTAGAACGTGAGCGTGGAATTACTATTACGTCTAAGAACGTTTCAGTAATCTATAAGGACACAAAAATTAATATTATCGATACCCCTGGTCACGCCGATTTTGGTGGAGAGGTAGAACGTGTATTGAACATGGCAGATGGAGTTTGTTTGCTAGTAGATGCTTTTGAAGGTCCTATGCCGCAAACGCGTTTTGTACTGCAGAAAGCTTTAGATCTTGGTCTTAAGCCTTGCGTAGTGGTTAATAAGGTGGACAAGGAAAACTGTACCCCAGATGAGGTACATGAAAAGGTATTCGACCTAATGTTCGAACTTGGAGCAGAGGAGTGGCAGTTAGATTTCCCTACGGTATACGGTAGTGCGAAGAATAACTGGATGAGTGATGATTGGCAGAATGAAACTGATAATATTGAGCCATTATTGGATATGGTATTGGAGCATATTCCAACACCTAAATTTGAAGAAGGAACGCCTCAAATGTTGATTACCTCCTTAGACTTTTCAAGCTTTACGGGACGTATTGCTATTGGACGATTACAAAGAGGGACTTTAAAAGAAGGTATGAACGTTTCTTTGGTGAAACGAGATGGAACGATTAAGAAAACAAGAATTAAAGAGCTTCACACTTTTGAAGGTCTTGGTCGTAAAAAAGTGACTGAAGTACAAGCGGGTGATATTTGTGCCCTTGTAGGACTAGAAGGATTTGAGATTGGAGATACTGTAGCAGATCTTGAAAATCCGGAAGGATTACAGACCATCGCAATCGATGAGCCTACAATGAGTATGTTATTTACTATTAATGACTCTCCTTTCTTTGGAAAAGACGGTAAGTTTGTCACCTCTCGCCATATTAAAGAGCGTTTAGAAAAAGAGCTAGAAAAGAACTTAGCCCTACGTG
>JAHZIZ010000315.1 GCA_022601215.1 Bacteroidota bacterium | reverse complement strand
TATCTCAATCCCATTTCATTTCCTTTTCTACTTGTCCTCATTGTCTGCCTCGGACTACTAAGTTGTTTTTGGCTCTGGGAACGCTACAAACTGCAACAACGAATCTTTTTCGGCTTGATAACCTACGTTATTTTCTTTTCGATAGGCTACGCTAACTTTACCCTAAGAAAACCTGAATACAGACCTTGTCACTACAGCCATCAAATCAAACAACAACCATGCTTCTTTAAACTTCAAATAAAAGAAGTATTGAAGTCCAACAAGTATTCCCATAAATACATAGTCGAAGTAATTCAAACTAACGAGAAAACTTCCGAAGGCAAAGCACTTTTAAGCATTGCTAAAGGTGAGTACAAGGGCAATCTAAAAGTGGATGATCAAATTGTTACTAGGGCCCAAATTGAAGCGATACCATCACCTAGCAACCCACATCAATTTAATTACAAGAAATACTTAGAGCGAACAGGTGTTTTTAATCAATTTAACATCCAACCTGAAGCTTTTACCCTAGTAGATACTCAAATTTCAAGCCTCAAGGGGTACTCGGAAAAAATAAGAGCGAAAATTATTTCTGACCTCAAACGAACTTCCATAGAAAAAGAGCAACGAGCCATTATTCAAGCGTTGTTGCTAGGTGAAAAAAAAGAAATAGACAAACAACATTATCGTGACTATGCGGCGGCCGGAGCCTTACATATTCTAGCGGTCTCAGGGCTACATGTAGGGATCTTATACATCATTATAGGCAGAGTTCTTTCATTCCTGAATTATCTAAAAAAAGGGAAATACATAAAATCAATTATCATAGTACTTTTGCTATGGGGTTTTGCACTGTTGGCGGGACTATCGCCTTCTGTAGTAAGAGCTGTGACCATGTTTTCTTTCTTTGCTCTAGCCGAACTTACTAATCGGCACACAAACAGCTTAAACACGCTTTGTTTGTCATTCTTTACGCTATTATTGATTGCACCCAGTTGGTTATTTCAAGTAGGTTTTCAATTAAGCTATATGGCTGTTTTCTTTATTCTTTGGATTCAGCCCAAATTATACAGCTTATATACACCAAGGTTTAAACTTGATAGATTATTATGGAGCATTAGCACGGTGACGATAGCAGCTCAAGTGGGCATTGCTCCGATGAGCATCTATTACTTCCATCAATTTCCAGGATTGTTCTTTATCACCAATCTCGTAGTACTCCCTTTCTTGGGTATCTTATTATGCTTTGGTATTATCGTTATAATTTTAAATAGCGTCCATGCCCTACCCGACCTACTAGCTATTATATACAACCAACTTATTAAGGCACTGAATCTATTTATACATTGGGTCGCATCAAAAGAAGCTTTTCTCTTTGAAGATATTTCCTTTTCGGGAGTGCAGCTTATCGGAACTTATGTTGTTATAATGGCTGTTATCTCGTTATGGAAACATCCCAGCTTTAAGGGAGTCATTATAGTTTTAGGCAGCCTTAATGCATTTCTATTATATAGGATTCATGAAAAAACAACCCTACCCAAAGAGGAGCTCATTATTTTTCACAAACAAAAAAGCAGTCTTGTGGGATACCAATCCCAGCAACACTTAACGGTGTTTACTTCAGATACGTCAAATATATATCACGCCTACCCCATTAAAGACTTTAGAGTTGGCAGGGGCATTCATAGTTTTACTTTGAAAAAAACGCCTTATGTTCTGCGATTTCAAGATCGACAAATAATACGCATTGACAGTCTTGGCATCTATGCTTCAGAAAAAAACCCTGTCGTACTACTTACTCACAGCCCGAAACTTCATCTTGACCGTCTCATAGACAGTATAGCACCCAAACTTATCATTGCTGACGGCAGCAACTACAGAAGTTATGTATTGCGATGGAAACAAACCTGTCTTAAAAAACAAATCCCGTTTCACAGTACTAGTGAAAAGGGATCGTATATTTTTTCGAAAAAAAAGGGGGCTTAAAAATTATGCTTGAAATTATCACGATAGGTCTCCCATGCATCCACGGTCGTCAATTTTTTATAATCATCATTGGCAATCATCGTTAAATAAATCTCAAGTTCCTTTGGTGTTTTATAGCCTGGGACTGCTTGGATTAATGTTCCATTATCTTCAAAAAATACCAAACTTGGATATCCTTGAAGACGCAAGGCATCAGCAAAAAAATGTGTCGCATTTCTTCCCTTTCGTTCTGGCTGGTAATTTGGATTGGTATAGGTGAAGCCATCGAAAGTGATTTCATCTGTCCCTTCCGCATTAAACTTTACTGGATAGTAGTTTTCATTGACAAAAGTGATTACACTTTTATCACTAAAAGTATTTCTGTCCAACAGTTTACATGGACCGCACCATTTTGTATACACATCCATGAAAATCTTTTTGGGATTCTTTTTTTGGGCTTCTAAAGCCTCATTCATAGACATCCATTGGATCTCCTGAGCAGTACTCACTCCAACAAATAAAAAGGCGCATATAAACAGTATACTTTTCATACTCTGGGAAATTTTAAATTCCATTATACTTTAAACTTAGGTTTAAAGCCTGCCATATATGCATCAAACTTTTCTTGGGTATTGACCTCCTTCCAAAGATCTGTTCCAAACAATTTCAAATATAATTCAAGCTGCTGAGGTTTCTTATAACTCTTTACTCGATTTATCAAACTACCGTCTTCATCTAGAAACAAAACGGTGGGATACGCTCGCACTCCCATATGCCTAGCAAATTGGTGTTGAGAGTTCCTTCTTCTCGCTTTCGCTGGATCGTATTTAGGATTGGAAAAAGTATTGTCCATATAATTCACTGTACCAGCGCCTTCCGCATTGAACTTTACCGCATAGAAATTTTTATTGATATAGTTGATAACATCCTTATTGCTAAAAGTATCTCTATCCAGCATTTTACAGGGACCACACCAATTGGTATACATATCCACAAAAATCTTCTTAGGGTTCTTAGCTTGGGCGGCCAAGGCATCATTCATAGAAATCCATTGAATCTCCTGAGCCGAGAGAGTACCCATTAATAATAGGGCAAAAAGTAATAGTGTGTTTTTCATAGTACATATATCTAACGGTTTGTAATATAGCAAAAAACGTTCCACAATGGGAACGCTTTTTGGTCGTTTTTGTTGTGACTATCTTACGCCATGCATTAACCTTTTTAATAGAGGGTTTAATACTATGGAGATTAAACCTACAGCGATAGGAATCAATGTAAAGATCAAGAAAAAGGTTCCCATGGAATATTTTTCCGAAATTTTATCAATCATACCTCCCATAGTACCGGCAGCCTTTTGTCCAACGGCAATCGCCAAATACCAAACTCCAAACATAAATCCAATCATTCTGGCTGGCACTAGCTTACTTAAATACGAGAGCCCAACAGGCGAGATACACAACTCTCCCATCGTGTGTAATAAATACGCAAGAATTAAAAAGATCATGCTCACTGAAGCCGTTTTCGCTCCAGAAGGAATTCCCATAGAACCATAGGATAGAATGGCAAAACCAAGACCTAGTAGAATTAAACCAATACCATACTTCATGGCTGCCGACGGGTTGTATTTACTCTCCCACCATCTTGAAAAGAGTGGTGCGAGGGTAATGATATAGAATGAATTTAAAATCCCAAACCAAGTGGCTTCAATTTCAGTTCCTGATTCAGAGAACTTATTAATCAATCTAAAGATCACCAGAAACCACAATCCTGCAAAAGCAATAGCTAAAATGATGTTCGATAAACCGATCCGAGAAAAGGTCTTCTTAGCCAATAAAATGAGTACCCACGTAATAATTATAAGGGGTACCGTGGTTAAGATAGCATCCACTACTTTAAAAATAGATGCAGCACTCCCATCCAAAGACCGATCCGTATAATCTCTTGCAAAAAGAGTCATTGATCCAAGAGATTGCTCGAAAAAAGAAAAGAAAAATACCGTAAAAACTCCAAAAATAGAGACTGCTACAATCTTGTCTCGTACTTGAGGGGCATATCGAGCAATGCGCATGACCAATAGCAAAAGGAAGAGCACAAGGGCTACAAGCACAATAACATTAGTACCACTAAGTCCCCCAATTTCAAAAGGAGCTAAGCTCATCCCACCAATTTTCTCAAGCGGATCATTAAATAAATATAGCAATCCCCCTACCGCTGCAAGTATCATTAGTACCTTATCGAACAGGGTAAAAGGATTCAACTTCTCTCCTTCTTGCGCGACTTTCTGCTCCTTTGGACTTTCCTCATTAATGTTTTGAGGTAGTTCTACTTCATGGATCTTAGTTGGTTTTCCTCCAATACTTCCAAAAATATCTTTAGCCAACCAAAATTGAAGCATTCCTAACATCATAAATATTCCAGCCAATCCGAATCCCCATGACCAACCATAGTTTTCGGCTAAATATCCACATAGCATCATTCCGAAAAAAGCACCCGCATTTACTCCCATATAGAATATGGTATAAGCACCGTCCTTTTTGGACTCCTTACCCTTATACATTTCAGAAATAATTGAAGTAATATTTGGTTTAAAAAAACCAGTTCCAATAATAAGTAATGCCAATCCGATATAAAAAGTAGTCTCTGTCTCCAAAGCCATGGAAGCATGTCCAAGAGTCATAATTAAACAACCAATTACAACAGCAACTCTATATCCTGTAATTTTATCAGCAACCCAACCACCAATAATTGGCGTTAAATATAAAAGTGACGCATAGGTTCCTATTAATGCCAAGGCATTTTCACGGGCCCATCCCCAACCTGGGTTATCATCACCTAGCAAGGGAGCTGTTAAAAAGATTACAAGGAGAATTCGCATTCCGTAGAAAGAAAAACGCTCCCACATTTCAGTAAAAAACAACACAAACAATCCGGCTGGATGCCCAATTACCTTGTCCTTAAATAAATTTTCGATATCCGTACTCATATATTTTTGGTTTTAGTTGACGTATAAAAACAGAAAAGCCCTATACAACTGTAAAGGGCTTTTGTTATAGATTATTTTAGTTATCGGCTAATTCGAAACCTTCAGCCTCTTCATTTCTTAAATCTCTTTCGTCATCTTCGGCTCCATGTGTAAGTGTTTCCAATTTCTTTCGAAATATCATTACTAAAAGTCCGAAGGCTACACAAAATACTGCAATCCCAGTAAAAATGGTGTACTCACCTAAAGATTCTGATGCCTCTCCTAATAAGCCAGCCAATTTGTTACCGAAGCCTGTCATCGCGAAATATACTCCCATCATAAGCGATGCATACTTCAACGGAGCAAGTTTTGTAATATACGAGAGTGCAACTGGAGAGATACAAAGTTCACCAACGGTATGAAATAAGTAGGCCAATACTAGCCAATACATTGCGGAAGAACCGTTGCTCTCATATTGACCAGCTGCTGCGGTCATAAAAAAGAAACCTGTCCCCATGATTATAAGCCCTACGATCATTTTAAATAAAGAAGAAGAAACTTTTCCTTTCAGTTTACGCATCGCCCAATAGGCAGCTACAGAAGTTCCTAAGAAAATAATAAACATGGCATTTAACGATTGGAACCAAGAAGCAGGAACTTCCCATCCCATCAACATTCTGTTTGTTTTTTCCGAAGCATAAATATTCATCAATCCTCCAGCCTGCTCAAATGCACCCCAGAAAACAATTACCAATAAGAATGATATAAACAACACGACTACTCTGTCCCTTTCAATTTTTGTCAATGGTTTTTTCAACGCATCTTTCTCTTCTTGATTTTCGGAAGTCCCCAAGAAATTACCTACCAGTTTCAGATGTTTCTGACCGGCTAAATATTGTAGCAAACCTAAAGCCATACCAATTCCTGCCAATCCGAAGCCATAGTGCCATCCATGAACTTCTCCAACATATCCGACGATCAATGCGGCTAAAAAAGCACCAACATTAATACCAATATAAAAAATGGTAAATCCTTTATCTCTTCTAATATCTCCCTGCTGATACAATCCACCAACCATGGTAGAGATATTTGGTTTTAGCAAACCTACTCCAGCAATAATTAAACCAAGTCCTGTATAAAAGGCCCACATTTGTTCTACCGCTAAAATGCTATGTCCCGCTACTAAAAGAATTCCTCCATATAGTACGGCCTTCTTCTGTCCAAGAAATTTATCGGCTATCCAGCCTCCAGGAATAGATGCAACATACACCAGCATAGTGTACCATCCATATAGTGCCAACGCCTCACCATTAGTCCATCCAAGTCCTACATTATCTCCAGTTGTTTCGGCTACTAGATATAACACTAAAATAGCTCTCATTCCATAATAAGAAAAACGTTCCCACATTTCAGTGAAGAAAAGTACGTACAATCCAACAGGATGTCCGAAAAGTTGCTTTTGATTTTGTAGCGTTGTCGACATATTTTAAAAATTAGTTAATATTAATTGGTTATTTAGTCTCTTATTTCTAACAAAGAACTCTTTGGATCACCAAGCGATTCTTTGATAAATTTTGTCATTTTGTTATATAAATGCAAACGTGTGTTTCCTCCATAGATCCCATGGTTCTTATCTGGATACATCAACCAATCAAAATCTTTATTGGCTTGTACCAAAGCTTCTACCAATGACATACTATTCTGCACATGTACATTATCATCTGCCGTTCCATGAACTAGTAAAAAGTCACCTTGAAGTTTGTCTACATGAGAGATGGGAGAATTATTATCATATCCACTAGGGTTTTCCTGTGGTGTGGTCATATAGCGCTCCGTATAAATAGTATCATAAAAACGCCAGCTTCCTACCGGAGCAACGGCAATTGCCATAGAGAAAGTATCTGCTCCTTGAAATAAACAGTTTGACGACATAAAACCTCCATAACTCCAACCCCATATACCAATTCTATTGGCATCGATATAAGGAAGCTTACCCAATTCCTGGGCCGCCGCAATCTGGTCTTCTACTTCGTACTTTCCTAATTCTTTTTGAGTCATTTTCTTAAAATCACGCCCTTTTAAACCCGTTCCTCTTCCATCTACACAAGCAATCACAATATCGTCCTGCGCCAGCATTTGATGCCAGTAATCGTTGGCTCCACCCCAGCGGTTGGCTACACTTTGTGAACCAGGGCCCGAATATTGGTACATAAATAGTGGGTATTGTTTGTTAGGATCAAAGTTTTTAGGCTTAATCATGTACATATTAAGATCTTCACCGTTGATATTAATGGTAGAAAATTCTTTCTTGGAAATGGTGTATTCGCCCATTTTTGATTGTAGGGTCTCATTATTTTTAATCTCACGGACCTCATCGCCTTTCAATGCTTCATGTAGACTAAAAACGTACGGCGTTTCAGTATTTGAGAAAGTATTAATGAAGTAGGTATAATCCTTGCTAAAAGCTGCACTGTTACTTCCAGTACCTTTACTGAGACGAATCTTATTTTTCCCTGTATTAGTAATAGAATACACATCTCTATTAATACTTCCATTTTCAGTACTTTGATAATAAATCCGACCCGTCTTAGGATCGAAACCATAGTAACGAGTCACCTCCCAATCACCCTTGGTAATTTGATTGATCAACTTCCCTTTCTTACTATAATGGTAGATATGGTTCCACCCATCTTTCTCGCTAGTCCAGATAAAGCTATTGTCATTTAAAAATGTAAGATCATCCGTAACATCCACATAAGCAGCATCTTTTTCTTGATGAATAAGCGTTGCTTCCGCTGTTGCTGCATCAACAAAGACCAAATCCAAAATGTTTTGATGTCTATTTGTCAACTGAACACTCAATACACTGGCGTCATTGGTCCACTTAATTCGGGGAATATAGTAGCTATGAAAGGCAGATACATCCACTTGAGACGACTTTCCAGAACCTACCTCATACATATGTAAAGATACGGATGCGTTCTCTTCTCCAGCCTTTGGATATTTAAACACCTGTTGCGTTTGGTATAATTCATTCCCATAAATATCCATAGAGAACTCAGGCACATTGCTTTCATCAAAACGAATATACGCTAAATGCCTTCCATCTTTACTCCAATCGAATGCACGAACAAAAGCAAATTCCTCTTCATACACCCAATCAGTTATGCCATTAATTATTTTGTTTTTAACTCCATCTGTGGTGACCTGCGTCACTTTGCCAGACGCCAAATCCTTGATGTAAATGTTATTGTTGTACCCGTATGCAATTTTAGAACCATCATGATTGAATGTAGGTTCTTGAATTTGGTTTTCAGACACTAAACTCACCGATTTACTTGCAACATCATACACATAATAGGTACCTAAGGCAGAACGCCTAAACACTTGCTGTAGTTTTGTAGCTAATAGTATTTTAGACTCATCTCCGCTAAACTCATAAGAGATAAAACGGTTAATCTCATCTAAGTTTTCACTGTCCAAGAGTGTCTTTACCTTCTTACCACTTTTATAATCGTATACATCGATGGCCGAAGTTCCTTTCGAACGATTAAAATCGATAACCGAATATTCTTTTCCATTCTTTAGAGAACGTAAAGCATCTAGTCGCTCCGTTCGGAACGAACCTCCCCAAATATCTTCTAAAGTAATGTCTTTTTGTTGTGCTTCAAGAGTAGAAATTGACGTTAGTAGAAACGCCAGCACAGTGAGTGAAAGTAATTTTCTCAATTTGTTAAAATTTTGTTATGCCAAGTTTACTAAATTTTCCTGAAAATACCCGTGTTTTTTGTGTTAAATACGGCATTCAACAACGTAAAACACTGACTATTTACTACTTCTCTTGACCTTGTTAATTCATTATTTTAAAATGTATCTTTGTCCTTTAAACGCACAACGACTATGCCTAGTCCCGTTTCAGGATTTTCAAAAAAAACCAAAGAGGAAAAAATAGATTGGTTACTCGCCCAGTATTTACAGGAGGTACCTAATGCCAAAGAGACCTTATCGCAATACTGGAATACCGACGCATCTTTGCAGGCACTGCATGATGATTTTATTGAAAACACGATTACCAATTACTACCTGCCACTAGGCATCGCTCCTAATTTTTTGATCAATGATCGATTATTTGCTATTCCGATGGTGATCGAGGAGAGTTCTGTTGTAGCTGCAGCGAGCAATGCAGCTAAATTCTGGATGGAACGAGGTGGTTTCAAAACGAAAGTAATTTCTACTCAGAAAAATGGACAGGTGTATCTTAATTTCTTCGGAAAAAAAGAATCGTTGACTACATTTTTTACTGAAATAAAACCGAAACTTGTCGAAAGCATTGAACAAGTGCAAAAAAACATGACAAAGCGAGGTGGTGGACTTATTGCTATTGAATTGAAGGACTGCACTGAAGCTTTAGGAGGCTTTTATCAGCTTCATTGCACATTTGAAACTTTAGATGCCATGGGGGCCAATTTCATCAATAGCTGTCTGGAAACTATTGCTACCACTTTTAAAAATGAAGCAAAAGCACATCAAAGTTTCGGCCAAACCCATCAGTACCCGGAAGTGGTGATGAGTATTCTCTCCAATTTTGTACCCGAATGTTTGGTTAGAGCGGAAGTAAGCTGTCACGTTTCTGAGTTAGAACAAAATGACATTGACGGTACAGACTTCGCAAAAAAAATAGTTCGTTCCGTTGCCATTGCTCATGCAGAACCTCGCAGAGCGGTTACACATAACAAAGGCATAATGAACGGAATCGACGCCGTTATTTTAGCCACCGGTAATGATTTTAGAGCCGTAGAAGCTGGTGTCCATGCCTATGCATCCAAAAACGGTCAGTATAAGAGTTTAACCCATGCATCATTAGAAAATGATATTTTTAGTTTTTGGATAGAAATTCCTTTAGCACTAGGAACCGTTGGAGGGCTAACCACATTACACCCTCTAGTTAAAATAGCTCTAGAAATACTTCAAAAGCCTACTGCTAAGGAATTAATGCAAATTGTAGCTGCCGCAGGATTGGCACAAAATTTTGCCGCACTAAGATCCCTAGTTACCGTTGGAATTCAAAAAGGGCATATGAAAATGCATCTTATGAACATCTTAAATTCCTTGGAAGCAAGTCCAAGTGAAAAAGACAAAGCAGTCATTCATTTTGACAAGAATGCTGTATCTCACACTGCCGTAGCTACCTATCTTACTCATCTAAGAAGTTAACGTGAAAAAAGAATTTTACAGCAACGGTAAATTATTACTCACTGGAGAATACGTGGTACTGGATGGTGCCACAGCATTGGCTATTCCAACTTCCTTTGGTCAATCCTTGAAAATTGAAAGCGGCACATTTAATGGTATACATTGGAGAGCTTATGACTATAAAAACTCTTTATGGCTCAACTGTACTTTTTCAGTAGAAGGAAATACTATTATTTGCCATCAAGATATACCCATGGCGTATACACTGATGCTTATTTTACAAAAAGCAAAACAATTAAATCCCGTTTTTTTATGTGGTGAAATTCATATAAACGCTACAACGCATCTCGATTTTCCAAATTTTTGGGGCCTAGGCACCTCTTCCACACTAATCAATAATATTGCACAATGGGCCGAGGTAGATGCCTTTACTTTATTGAGAGAAAGTTTTGGAGGAAGCGGCTATGATATTGCGGCTGCCCAAAATGATTCCCCCATTTTATATACTCTGAACAAAGGACAACCCTTGGTTGAAATTGTTACGCCAACTTGGGATTTTACAGAACATTTATATTTCGTCCATCTCAATCAAAAACAAGACAGTAAAGAAGGCATAGCCAGATATAAAGCTATTTCAGACAAACAAGATATACATACGCAGGTATTTTCAGATATCACCCAAGAACTTCTTATTTGTAAGACGCTTGAAAGGTATAGCGCCATACTGACCAAACATGAGCAGCTGATTTCGAAATTATTGAAAATCCCAACCATCAAAAAGCAGTTTTTCCCAGATTATCCAGGCCTTATTAAAAGTCTTGGTGCTTGGGGTGGAGACTTTATCTTAGTCACTGGAAACACGGAAACTCCCAGTTATTTTATAGAGAAAGGATACACAACCGTTATTCCTTATCAAGAAATGATATTATAAAAAACCCACCTTTCAGTGGGTTTTCATACAAGTACTTAATTCCAAAATATTACCTAATTATAATCACTCTGTTATTTTATCCCAAAAGTAACATACACTCTATAGTTTGGATCACTTAGGTAATAGCTCCAATTGTTTTCATTCGCCAAAGGCTCTATTTCGCTAACTAGAATAATATCGCCTAGCTTTTTGTTCATGCCAGTAGCAATTTTAGCTGCCTTTTCCTTAGCATTTAAAAGGGCGGCTTTCACAATGTTCTCTGGCTTTTTTCCCTGTACTTTATTTTTAAAATAATTAATCTCAAAATATATACCTGGAAGTTTAATACTTAGGTATTTTTTAAACTCATCCGCACTTGACGTAATAAAAGTAAAATAGGTACCCTCTCCATTCCGTCCAGTAACTATAAAGTCCATTTCCGACTCAACCACTTTAGAAGCATCAATTCCCTTTTCTGAAAGCTTTGTAAAAAACTCCTTTTTTAACGATTCCAAATTGGTATTAGAATCATTGAATTTCGCCTCGTGTAAACTCAAAGCAGCGGTCACCTTATAGGAGACAATTTCCGCATCATAACGATGACTGCCGTAAACTACAATTGAAGGTTGGTCAACTGTTATATTTTGTGTTATAGCCATAATTGGCAATAACAAGGCTAAAATGATGAGTGTCCGTTTCATATCTATTGTTTTATTATTTTTCTTGAAGCCATTCCAGAATTAGTAGCGATCGTAACTAAATAAACCCCGCTATTTAGATCTGACACATCAATTTCTTGATTGGAAGAAACTCCATTAAAGTTAAGATTCATTACAAGTTGTCCCAAGCCGTTAAAAACCTGAACTTCGCTCACTAAAACATTATTAGGCATTTGTAGCGTGACCAAATGACTTGCAGGGTTAGGCACTACACTTATTTGTTGTAAAACCTCGTCATTTATTGATAGAGACTCATCATAGATGATAAGATCAAATACGATCCCTTCTGGCATGTTGGTTAAATCTTCATTATAGACATTCCATCGGTTTGTAATAGTGTCATACCAAACACTAATCACTGAATCATTAATCTCATCACTATTTGGTAATACTCCGAAATAATGACCGGCCAAGAAGACTGCTTCTGGATTATTATTGAGCAAACTATGGTCTATTGCCGTAGAATTACCGAAGGTGTTGTCTTCATCTGCTTGATGACGGAAAGTCGCTACATTAGATTCAATTCCACTTATATACACAAAGAAACTAGCGTCCTCGGGAATGGGTTGTCCGTCTTCAGTATAAATACCTCTTCGGTCCGCGATATTATTATAATAAATACCATGATTATGATTATTTACAATAAAATCTGGATCTTGTCTGTATGGTGTAATGAGAGCGATTCTTCCAAAATTATCGTTTAAAGCAGGATGATCAATTAACGTAATATTTGGCGTAACACCTTGATTAGCCTCTGTAGCCTGATGAACGATTATCTCGTCGTCTTGAGCAATGTAAATATTATACGAAACATCTTCTAACATAGGAGCGCCATCCTCATTTACCAAAAACCATAGATTTGTACTACTATTATAAATGACCCCAGTGACATGGTCATTGTAAATTCTAAAAGGTTCCCAATTATGAGTGACGACTATTCTGGCATCGGGATTACCATTAAGCATAGGATGATCCAACCTTGCTAAGGTAGCCACCGTATTTTCATCGGTATTAATATGGCGATACATGAAATTTTGAGCAACTAGCAAAAAATTAACACAGAGTGCCAACATTGTAAAATAAGTTTTCATTTGATGCAATTTTAAGGTTTGACTTTATTTGAAAGCCAAACTACAACGCATCTCATCTATAGAGGAGGACTAATGTTTCAAAATGGGTTACTATTGTTCCAAGCCTTATTAGGCGTGGCTTTCTTTATTGCTTTCTAAACGCCGAAGGCGGCAAACCAAATTCCTTTTTGAATATTTTTGAAAAATATTTAGGATCATCGTATCCTAACTGGTAGGCTACTTCAGCAACTGTAAGTTGTGTTTTGGCAAGCAATGTTTTCGATTTTTCCATCTTAATATGATTAAGATATTGTGTAATCGACATTCCTGTTAATTGTGTGATTTTCCTGTGTAGTTGCGTTCTACTCATCAATAGCTGTTGGGCAAGATCCTCAATTTTCAATTTAGAATTACTAGAAAAGGCAAAGTTTTGCAAGGCCTTTATAAACTCAAACTCCAAATCGCTAACTTTTTCTACTTGCTTCTCAGAGAGGTTAGCTTCAATTAATTCTTTATAAAACTGATATTGATTTTTGCGCTTTTCGATAAGGGTCTTTATGAGCTGTAACAATTCGGCCGCATCAAAAGGTTTACTTAAATAAGCGTCCACACCTAATTCCCAACCCTTCATCCTACTTTCTTTATCATCCTTACCCGTCAACATGATGAACGGAATATGTGATGATTTCATATGTTTTTTAACTTCTCTACAAAACTCAAAACCATCCATATTAGGCATCACAACATCACTCAAAATAAAATCAATTTGCTCTCTGTCTAACATCTCCAGCGCTTCTTTCCCGTCCGACGCTTCATAAACAGTATAGCTTTTATTCAATAAACCCGATACATATTCTCTAACATCGCTATTATCTTCTACCAAAAGAAGGTTAGGCAGCTCATTAGCTTCCACAACCGTTTTTATATGTTCCATGGTTGTTGTATTGGGCATTATTTCTGTAAAAGAGATAGGATGCTTTTTCGCCTTATGCCGAATCGGTAGTGTAATGCTAAAAACCGTGCCTTCACCTTTGGTACTTGTCACCGTGATCTGTCCATCCATAATCTCTATCAATCCTTTGGTCAGTTCCATTCCAATTCCACTACCAAGATTACTATCAAGATCGAAGGTTTTGTAATACCTATCGAATATTTTAGGCAGTTCCTCCTCGTTAATACCTTTACCGGTATCTTTAATTTTCATCACGACATTCTCTTCTTCAATTTGTTCTATGGAAACTAAGACTTTACCATTAGAAGGGGTGAATTTTATCGCATTACTCAATAGGTTATTAATAACTTTTTGCAAATTCACATCATCAAGATCCATATAGATCTCTTTACTACTAGATTGAAATAGTAACTCTATATTTTTAGTTTTCGCATACGTAGAAAACATTTCAACACAGCACCTAACAAAAGAAATTAAATCTCCATTCTTAAAATTTGGCTCCAATTGATAATTATCTAATGAAACCAAGTCTAACATTTGACTTACTAAATTAAGTAGTTGCTCATTATTTCTTTTAATGGAAAGCAAATCTCTATGATGCTCTGTAAACGAATTTTCTTCATCTAAAAGTTCATCCGTTAGTCCCCCAATAATGGTCAGGGGAGTTTTAAACTCATGACTAATATTTGCATAAAGGTTAGACTTTGTTTTTTCTATCATCATGGTCGTCTTCACACGTTGTTTTGCAACTTTGTTTCTAGTGCGCAGTGTATAATAATAACCCAACACCATTGATAAAAGCAACAAGTATAATGAGTATGCGAAATAGGTCTTGTACCATGGAGGAGACACATAGAAATTAACAAAACCATCAAAATCCGGATTAAAATAGTTTTGTCCTTCTAAAAATGATTTGTAAAAAATTTTATTATCTCGCAGGGATAGATTTGTTAAATGTGCTGTTCTATTGGGTAAAGGGTTCCAATTTTCAGTATCAAATGAATAGGCATATCTCACTTTCTGAATTTTACTATACTCGAGATTTGTAAAATTGATGGTAACATCACGATTCCCATATGACAACTCAATTTCATTAGTCTCTGACTCGTTTTCAAAAAGTAAAAGCGCTTCTTTGTTATCTTGATAGTTGATAAGCGACCCAATTTTCGCTGGTTTTAATGATTCCTTAAGTTCAAACTTTTTGGTGTCAACACGTTGCACTCCTTCATCAGAACCAAAATAAATATGTCCATTTTCCTTGTCGTGCGTAACTGCGTTATATAAAAATGCATTGGAAAGTATGCCATCACTCACAGTAAATTGTCGAATATTATGCGCTTCAACATCATAATAATATAGACCATTAAATATGGTAGCTATCCATAGGTTATTGAATTCATCTGCCTTCAGTGTCATTACCTTTTCATCAAAGAGCTTATCATTTATTGATAGATGTTCAAATCCAATTGTATGATCTTTGTAATAAGCCAACCCATTATCAGAGCCAACCCAAATGGTTCCATCGGGAGATTCTTCAATATTTATGATAATATTTGAGCTTAATCCATTTGTTTGTCCAGGTTCATACCGAAAGTGGTCAAATACAGGCTCATTTACTACAAGATGTTTTGACACCTCTTGCAACTCAAAAAGTCCATGAGAGGCCGTTGGCACCCATAGCCTATCCTTAGAATCAATTTTCAATGAAATGATTTTTTGGTTTTCAATTTGGCTATCCATTGGAAGCTTGTAGGAGTTTAGAACCGTACCGTCCTTATTCAAAACGTAGATTCCAGCAAGAGAACCTACCCAAACCCTTCCTTGTTGATCTTCTACTAAACTAACTACAGCCATTCCCTTTTCCCCATCGGGAGCTAATTCTATTTCCCTCAATCTATTCCCATAAATATCAGCAACAACAATATTACCATACCTACTACCCAACCAAATCTCATTATCAATTTTAGCAACGCTAATAAATACTTGATCATCCACTAAGTGCTTTTCATTCTCATTTATTTTTTTAAGTAAAAAACCAAATTCCCCAACCATAAAAAGTGTGCTATCTGCATAGACCATACTTCTAACTCGTCTATCAACTGAAGTTGCTGATAAAAAATTACTGGTGATTTTTCCTTTATAGAAACCTTTATCAGTACCCACCCAAAGGTTCTCTTCATTATCGACAAAGAGTACTTGAATTTTTTCATTCCCGAAATCCGTGTTCCCGACTAGTTGAAAGGATAAGTTCTCAAAATTGAAACTATATATAGCCTTTTCGGAAGCTAGATATATGTTCCCATTAATTTCATTGGAAATATTATGAAACTGATCAGGAGCTGGTATACTATCTATTTGATGCAGATCATTAACAAAGATCAAAGATTCCCTAGTGCTAAATAGTACTTGACGATCATCTACAGAAGACATTGCCATCGTTTTATTTGGAAGCGAAACTGAGCTAATTTGATCTGAAACAAAATACAAACTATCCCTGCTTTTTATGAGAGACGTTGCACCAATATTGCCAATTTGAGTGGTTAATTCAAGAGGGATTTGTTCGAATTCACTTTCGTTCGATTGCCCTCTAAAAACTCCTTTATCTGAAACCATTAAGAGTCCCTTATCCAAATATGAGACTGTGGCGGAAATAAATGTCCCATATGCGTCTTCAGGAAACACCAAACTGTCGAAAACTTGTCGTCTTGGGTCAAAAATAGCTAATCCCCCACCATAACTGGAAATCCAAAATGTGCCATCAGAATTCACTTGTAAATTCCGAGCCCAATTTCCAGGTAGCGATTGTTTTTTATAAGGAACATTTTTGAATGGCTTTAGATCATAACCATCGTATCGATATAGTCCGTTCTGAGTTCCAAGCCAAATAAACCCAAGCTCATCTTGAACAATATCGGAAACCCAAGACTTTTCAAAAGAGTCTGTTTTTACCTGTTCAAAGCGCATCTGATTTTGGCCATGTGCAAAGATTGCACAAAACACGATAAACATCAATGTTAGATATTTCATCATACCCCAATATACGACTTAATGATATTGAGTTAAAACAAAAAAGCCCACCATGTAATGGTGGGCTTTTCATTATTCATATGTAGCTATTAATAAAAGCTTGCTCTATTATCTTCGATATCCGCAGCTTTCTTCAGGGCATTAAATACATTTGTATTTATAGCTCCAGAAGCTGCTGTATTAAGAGTATTGATGTAAGAAGTATAATTGTCTAATGCTGGAGCTTCATTTACAGCCGTTACTCTTACCATAAAGACCCCTGTTTCACCGTCAATTAATCCAGTTGATTCTCCAGCCGCTTTTCCGAACGCTGCACCAACTACGGCAGGCTCTGTTCCAGCACCAGCGATGGTTGGATTAGATCTTGTTAATGCATTCGCACTCTTCACAGCGACACTCTGGCTCGAAGCTACTTCCTGTACAGAAGTCCCAGTAATTCCTTGACGAATCTTTTCTGCTTTCTTCTTATTTCTTAAAATTGGTGTAACCACTGCAGAGGCTTCTGCTACGCTCTGTAGTGCTTTTTTAGTACTTTTTCTTGTCAATTGTGCAATCACATAGGTCTCTCCAACATCGAAACGTTTTACATCTCCAACAGCACTTCCTTCTTCGAATGACCAGTTTACAATACTACGGTTATTTCCAATTCCAGGAATATTAGCATCCAGTGCACCAATTCTATTAACAGGTCTTGTCTGTAGTTCTCCCTCTGTAGCAATAGCATTGAAATCTCCACTTCTCGCTTGCTCTTCGAATTTAGCAGCTTTTGAGAACACCTCAGTTAGTGTAGCTTCAGATGCTTCAATCTCCTGAGAAACTGTAGCTATCTTAACGGCCTTACTCATATCCTTTTGCCCTTCAATTTCTATAATATGATATCCAAATTGAGTTTCAACTACTCCAATATCACCTGTTTTACCTTCAAAAGTAAAATCTCTAAATGGTCCTACCATTCTATTATAGGCATACCAATCGTAACTACCTCCCTTTTCTATACTTCCAGCATCTGAAGAAAATTGTGTTACCATGGCACCAAATTTAGATCTGTTCTGTTTTACAACTCCCATGATACTATCGGCAAGAATTTTAGCTTGATCTGGTGTACGAGTGATACTATCTGTTCTACTCAATCCAATAGGAACAAGAATATGTCTTGCTTTTACTGAATCTGGCATTTGACGACTCGCCACTACCTTAGAAATATTGTAAGCTCCGTTATCTTTGTACGGGCCATAAACGACCCCTTCTGGAATGTTTAAGATTGTATCTTTAAGACTAGCAGGCAGCGCACTAGACACCATCCATCTATCTACGTAATCATTATCAGAATTCGTGCTTATAAAAGATTCAAGTTCTGTAGCATTAGTGAAAGACTCAATTAAACCATTCATTGCCTCACGCTTGGCTATATCATCTGCTGCAGAAGGTTCTTCTAAGAAGGTTACATACTGAATGTCTACCATAGGATCAACCTCAAATTGTTTAGGGTTTGCTTGAATATATGCTGCAATCTCACTTTCTGAAACGGTCACATCCTCATCGGCAATGCTAGTAAATGGAACATGTACATATTGAATATTGATTTTGTCATTTTCAAACTTGTACTGCTGCTCTCCATCTGCAATCGTAGACACCAATCCTCCACGAACCATATTGAGGTAATTATTTTGCAATAAGCTCTCTCTTGTATTTTCGATGAAGTCATTCCAAAGTTGCATTTGCTGTCTTGATTGTGGATCATTTCCTTGGATACTCGCCACATATTCCACCATCTTAGCTTCACTATATAATCCATTCTCATCTTGAAATGTAGGATTGTTTGCCAACACTAAACTCAATTGTTCATTGATTTGCTCTTCACCAACACCAATACCTAGTTCCTCAACTTGTTGTTGCAGTAACACGCTTCTCAATTCACGATCCCAAACCTGAGTCATGGCTTGTGCAGTGTTTGAATTAGGTCCCATCGCTCTTTGTTGATTTTCAACTTTCCCCATAAAGTCCTCACGAGATAACTCCTTACCATTGATAGTAGCGACTACGTTTTGAACATCTCCTCCACCTCCGGTTCCTTTGGTGATGATATCACTCAAGATAAATGCGAATAACGCTAATGCGATAATTAAAATAAGGAAAAACCCTCTTTTTCTAATACTGTTTAATATTGCCATTTCTTTAAAATTTGATCCTGTTAGGGTCATTCCAACAGGACAAGTAGTATTTTTCGTTTTTTACAACCTATGTCGTTCAGACTATTTTCTGTCAAAACACCATAAATTAGTGGGCGAAAATACCATTTTCCCACCATTTATAAAAATGGTTCTTATTAAAAAAATAAGGTTTGTGCAGATTTTACTCCTCGAGATTCTTT
>JAHZIZ010000314.1 GCA_022601215.1 Bacteroidota bacterium | reverse complement strand
TCTCAATTTTAGTATTTATGTATTTTAAACTAGCTAAATCTGAAGAAAAGAAGGTTATCGAGGAGTTTGGTGGTGAATACAAAAGATACATGCAAATTGTGCCTGCATTTATTCCTAAGCCTGGAAACAAAATGAAAAATGTCAATGAGGAGTCTAATGAATAATCATACAAATTGTTTATTAGATTTCCACTGGAAATATCGATGTTATTAATTAGAAGTACTTATTGGACAGTAAAGCATAATGTTTTCATTTAAAGTTATTCAGATAAGAAGGAGAAATGTTATGAAATCTAAGAAAGCTGTAATAAGTACAGGTAAAACCAAAATAGGCAAGAGGGGTTTTACCAAGGCTATGGAAAATATAGTTACACCAGAAGAACGGCAGTGTATGATCGCTGAGGCGGTTTGTTTTTGCGCAGAACATCGGGGGATCCAGACACTAGCCTGGAGCAGGATTGGTTTGAGTCTGAAGTTGAAATTGATAACTTATTAGCATCCTAGTTTTTATTTGTCCACCTTGGATCGGCAATAAACACAGAGGCACATTATATTCATTTGTTTCGGGATATTACGGTAGACAATGTATCCCTGGTAGACGGTAAAAACGCCTACCTCGGCGAAATGTATCGCGCACTTACTCCTCCGCACAAGGTGTCCGCGTACCTAATGGTTTTGGCATCAGCACTCAGGCTTACCAAGATATGCTTGATGAAGCAGGTGCCGGCCGGCATTACATGCTTTGTTGGAACCCATAAAACCGACCGTTGCAATTTTTATATATATAAACTCCATAGTAATGTATTTCAAACGTAAAATTTGACTAGGGTATGCTGATACTAATACATGTCAATGATAAGTAGGTATAAAATGGATGAAAGCTATTCTTAATGGTCATGTGACGTTTCACTTTTCTTCATTTCTGAGATTAAGTAATAGGCATTATCCCAGGCCACCTGTGTGGCATCTGGAAGTGGTTGTAACAGATTAATTTCCACCCATCCTTCTACAGAAGTACCTATTCTAATTTCTACAGGTGTAAATATCCATTCCGTTTCACTATCATTCTGGTATGTTTCCGCCAAAAAAATGTAGTACTTGCCTTCCTCCACGACAATGGCTTCTTCTGGCAGTGCTATTACCGATGTACTTTCTGTGTGGATCTTCCCGTTGATATACATTCCTGGAATAAGAAAGGGTTCTTCTTGATCGATCTCAGCATGCACATGGACTATCCTTGGGTTCTGCTCAAAGTTTTTGCCTACTGCAAAAATTTTGGCAGATAAAGTCTTACCCGGAACTGATTGCACTGTAAATGTTACCTTTTGACCTTCTCTTACCTTGTTGATATCTTTCTCGAAGACCATTAAATCCACATGAATGTTATCAATATTGATAATTCTAAATATTTCTGCCTGTGCATTTACAAATTGGCCTATCTGCACTAATACTTTTGCAATATTGCCATCAATAGGGCTAACTACCGGCACATATTGATAGATGTTTCCTTCCCTAACTTTTCTTACATTAATACTTAATTGCTTCAGTTGTGTTTCAAAAGCTTTTGCCTCGCCTTTAATAGACCGATAATTAGCTTGCGTTTGTTGGAAATTCTTTCCTGAGCTTACTCCTTCATCATAAAGTTTTCCTTGACGCTCGAATTCTTTTTCCAGATATTGCATTTGGTTATAGGTTCTTATGTAAGCAGTTTGAAGGTTTGTGAGATTTGGGTGTGAAAGGTAAGCCAATACTTGACCTTTTTTAATTTTCTCCCCTTCTATTACTTTAATAGCTGTCACATTGGCTCCTAAAATAGCCGTAACCATGGCTTTGTTCTGGGGAAACAATGCCAGCCTACCATTGACATCAACCACACCTGAAAGAGAACGTGTGGGCAATGTGTCAACCTTGATATCGAGGCTATTAAATTTTAATGCTGATAAATGCACCGCACCCAATCCTTCTCCGCTATGTTCTTCATGATTAGACTCTTTGTGGATATCCTCTTTTTTGGACCCTTTATTGTTATCAGTTGCTTGGCCATTACAACCGGTAAATAAAAATATTATTAATAATAAAGGAGCAAGTAGATATAAGACGTACTTTTTCATAGTCATTTACTCTTTATCTGATTGGACTTGATATTAGTTCGATGTTCTTAGAAAATATTCCAGCTGGTAACGACTGCTCAAGTATTTGCCGAAAGCATTCCACGAATCCACTTCAATTCGTATTGCATCTCTCATGTTTTGCAAAAACGTTACATATTCAATGGCACCTTCTTTGTAGGCAAAAATTGCTCCGGCCTGCTGATCTCTCGCCATAGGAAGCGCCTTATCCCGATAATACTGCCACGAGTTCAACCACTTAAAGTACTGTTCACGTGCGTTCTGATAAGCAGCTTTTAACTCCAATTGAGTCTGCCGAAAATTTTGAGCAGCAATGGTACGTTGTACTTTTGCTGATTGCGCCCTACCTAATTCTGGGCCAAAAAATAAAGGTATCTGTACACCTACCTGAAACTGATAAAACCCCGACAGACCATCTATTTCTTGCTTGCTATACTGCAAATTCAGTTTGGGTAAAAACTGTGAGCGTTTCTCTCTAATAGCGGCGTCTGCCACATTAACTTGTTGTTTGGAAACTATGAGTGTGGGATGATTGTTCGGGTAATTTTCAGAAAAGTATAATTGGTTATCCATCTGGTCTGTAGAAATATCCGGCACGGTGAACAAAACATTGCTGACAAGCCATAGATTCAGTTGTTGCAAAGAGCTCAAATAGTCGCGATAAGCTTGCTCTTTTTTTATCTGCACTAAATTTCCTTGATTTGTGGTTGCCAAGTATTCCAGCTTGGAAGTTGACTCGACTTCAAACCTTATTTTGGCAGCTCGTTGAATATCCGTAAAAATAGAGTCCAGTCTCTTGTAGACTAGATAAGTATTTTTGGCTGCATAGACCATGGCCCAGGCACGACTAACTTCTCGTTCTACTTCGATTACAGATAGATTCAGCACATCTTTAGCCAAAGCAACCCGTTCTTTCTGCAGTTTTAACTTAGGTACAATACCGAACACGTTAATTTGATCCTGTTGAATACCTATTTGGGAATGAACACCACTTGAACCATTGCCTGCTTCTTCTTTACCGGTAAAAATCGTTGTACTTCCCAAGTCCCAAGCAGTTTTCTTCAGAACCTCTTGGTTCTCAATTTCCAATTTGGCCGATTGTATCCTAGGATAATTTTTGACAGCCCGTTCCCTGGCTTGCTCCAGAGTAATCGTTTGCAAGTTGTCTATCGAGTGTGAGTGTGATTGCGCTCTCACTATAGAGGTAGCGCCAAATAGAATGCCAGCCAGCCCAACACATATAATCAACGTGAGTACTGTTTTTGAATTAGGGTTTTTTAGGTTTTTCTTGTTATTACTCCGACTTTCCACAAAAGCGTAAAGTACCGGAAGTACCACAAGGGTCAGTAAGGTGGCTGTGAGCATACCGCCGATTACCACGGTAGCCAGTGGTCGTTGCACCTCAGCCCCTGCCGATACAGAAGTTGCCATTGGTAAAAAACCTAAGATATCGGTCGAAGCTGTCAGTAAAATAGGTCTTATTCTTTCCCTAGTTCCAGCCAGAATGCGCTTCTTGATGTCAGTTATTCCTTCTTCTTTTAGTGTGTTGAATCGCTGGATGAGTACGAGTCCATTGAGTACAGCAATGCCAAACAGCACAATAAAACCAATGCCTGCTGAAATACTAAAGGGCATATCTCGTAACCAAAGAGCGAACACACCACCTATTGCTGCTAACGGAATAGCTGTATAAATCATGATCGATTGGAAAATAGATTTCAGGGCAAAATACAAAAATACGAAAATTAAGAGCAATACAATTGGCACCACTATGGCTAATCGGCTCTTAGCTCTTTGTAGGTTTTCAAATTCCCCACCATATGAAATGTAATACCCGGGTGGCAAATCTAATTCAGCATCCAATTTTTGTTGAATATCCATTACCACAGACTCAACATCGCGTCCTCTGGTGTTCACACCGACATAAGTCCTTCTGGACGTATTGTCACGAGATATTTGCATCAGACCAGGTTCATATTTAATATCGGCGACTTCCTTGAGTGGAATCTGAGCGCCATCTGGCAGATCAATAAACAAGGCGCGCAAATCTTCAATACTTTTCTGGTGGGCCTTATCAAAACGTATCACCATTTCAAAACGTTTTTCCCCTTCATAAATCACCCCGGTCACACCACCGGCAAATGCAGAGCTTACATATTGATTCAACTGATCTATATTTACGCCATACTGAGCGATTTTTTCACGATTATAGCGCACGGTTATTTGAGGCAAACCAGCAGTCCTTTCGGGGTTTACATCTCCCACACCTGGTATGCTCTGGATAATCTTACCCATTTCTTCTGCTTTTTGCGCTAGTACATCAAGGTCTTCACCATATAACTTTACGGCCACATCTTCTCGAACGCCGGTTAATAATTCATTAAAACGCAGTTCTACTGGCTGGCTAAAAACCAAGTTTACGCCTGTCAGTTCACGATCAAGCTTGGCCTTCATTTTCTCAATCAATTCCTCTTTTGAAGCTGCAGTCGTCCATTTATCCATGTCTTTCTCCAAAATAATGAACATGTCTGCGATGTCCATCGGCATTGGATCTGTGGGAATTTCCGCCACACCAATTCTTGCTACAACAGTTCTTATTTCAGGAAAATTTTTTAGTAGGATATTTTCAATTTTAATAGAAACATCAATGACTCCACTTAGGCCGCTACCAGGTCTGACAAGTGCTTGCATGGCAATGTCTCCTTCATCTAACTGGGGTATAAATTCACCCCCCATTTTAGAAAAAGTAAAACCAGCAGCACCCAGTAATGCAATTGCTACAATTATGGTAATCACTTTGAAATGCAGTGCGCTTCTGAGTATTGGTAGATAAGCACGATGAATACCACTAAGTATTTTGTCACCAATTCTCTCAAACCATTTTTCAAATTTTCCAAACCAATTTTTTTTATTTTGTACTGGCGTTAAAAACAGGGCTGACATCATAGGCACATAAGTCAGACAAAGAAAAATAACCCCCACCATTGCAAAACTAAAGGTATAGGCCATGGGCTTGAACATTTTTCCTTCCACGCCAGTAAGGAATAAAATAGGAATAAATACAATAAGTATAATAATTTGTCCGAAAAATGCAGTATTCATCATGGCACTACTGGCATCATAGGCGACTACATCCATAAGGTTTTGGTTGAATTCGATTATTCCGGCTTTTAT
>JAHZIZ010000313.1 GCA_022601215.1 Bacteroidota bacterium | reverse complement strand
GTGTTTTTCGAGACTTCCATGTCTCCGTCTTTCCCCAAAATGTCCCGTCAGCAGAAAGGGGGGGCCGCCCGCGTTAGGGCGTTTTCTTGTTAATCAAATTTGTCCCCCAAAATAGCAGTAGTGCAAGTTTTGCACCCTGACTCCCTAATTCCTTAAGGTTCTGATAGTAGCGTATTTACTCTGTCAACTATCGAATCAAAATGTACCACCAAATTATCACTCAAAGTGTACCAGCCTAAGGTGCCTTTTACTCCTATATTTTTAGATTGTTATTGACCTGATTTTGGTGTAATATTTTTATGTAATTATTTATATTGTATCGAATTCATGGCCGATTTTTTGGGGTTATTTGAGTTTCCCGCCTTGTCCTTCGATTGGTAGTTTTTTTCGTTTTTTTTATCTTCCATATTAAGTGGTAATTATCGAATCAAAGTGTACCACCACAGAACGTTTTTTTTATTCCGAATTTTTGGTTTGTTTTTAATGGATTCTTTTCTTCTGATTTTCTTGATACTATTTTCTTATTTCGGATCCAATGAAGGTTCCTTTTCATTTTCTAAATTTTTCTCTTGGTCTTTCAATCGATAGCTTCTCCCAGTGATTCCGATCATCATTGCATGTTGCAGAAAGCGATCCAAAATCGCCGTAGCTGCTGGAACATCATTAATTAGTTTTCCCCAATCTTCTAAGGGACGGTTACTGGTCATTATTGTGGATCGAACTTGGTGACGTCGCATGATGATTTCGAAGAGAAATTCTCCGGATTTATTCGAGAGTTGTTTCATTCCCATATCGTCGATAATGAGTAAATCCGGTTTCAAATATTTATTCAAAACTCGTTCTTCTCCGTCGTAAGCTTCGTCTTGGCGAAAATCGCGAACCAAGTCAAATACACTCCGATATTTCACAATGTAGTCGGATTTTATGGCTTGCTGCCCCAAGGCTTGGGCCAAATGGCTTTTACCGACACCAGGCGGACCAATGAAGAGAACATCCCTGGCCTCCCGGATAAATTGGCCTGTAGCTAAATCGAAAATTTGAGATCGCTTAATGCTTGAATTAAAAGAAAAATCGAAGTCCTCCAAAGTCCGAATATCTCTGAACAACGCCGTTTTTGTACGCTTCTTAATTCGATTGGTTTTTCGGACATTGAGTTCATCTTGCAACACCATCTTAAAAAATTCTTCATGTGTCAATTGGTTGCCTATGGCCTCTTGCAAACGAATATCCAGCGTCTCTCGCATTCCTGATAATCGAAGCTCTCTGAGCATCTGTCCCATGCTATCTGTCATTGCCTGTCTCCTTTAGGTTTGATTTCGTTGGTGAATACTTCAGGTACAAAAGTAGAGTAACTGTCCAAATTGCGGATAAGAGGATGCTCATCGAGAAATTCAAAGGTCTGTTGGAGCAACGGTTCATTCATGAAGTTTTTGAGATCACGGAGGCGAAAAGATTCCGATGCCAGAGCAAGCTGGCAGCCCTGGTCTATCTGCTTTAAGTTATATTTTCGGGGTAACGTAATTAAACCTTGTAAGACTCGGATTCCTTCGAGTCCTCGAATCCTCAACATCGCCTCGGCCCATGATTTGGCATGGGGGCCTATTTTGCCAGCTTTTCGGAGCTGCCATGATTCACCCCGTTCTATTCCTGATATTTTTTCTTGTGGAATATGGACGGGATTCGTTGAACGTTTTCCTCGTTCGACACGTACGTGGGTCGCAAGCAATTTCCACTGGTCATTAAATAGTTCTACTGTTCGGGTCGTGTAGCGGACCCAAACTTCTCGACGTACATATTCACAAGGGACAGAATAATACGCTCTGCAGACTTCAACATGTTGATCCCTATGGACACTTCGACGACTCTCTTCAAAGCACGGAAAAAGCATGGAGGGTAGGGGTAACAAATGACTTCGTTCTGTGGCAAAAGCCTGCTTCACCTGCTGGCATGTCGTACCGTGAATTCGAGTGTCAGCAACATTTTGCTCCCACTTGATTAAGTAGTCATTCTGCTCAGAGAGACTAGAAAAAACACGGCCTTTAAGGGCATTATTCTTTACATAGCCAACGCCCCGCTCCACCTTACCTTTGTGCCTTGGAGTTCGGGGTTTGGTCGGAAGGACTATTGTGCCATAATGCTCGCAAAAACTGCGGATCTTTGGATGAATATCTGGATCATAAAAATCCGCTTTGATTACCGCTGCTTTTAAGTTGTCAATGATCACCTTTCGGGGAACTCCACCGAAACTACGAAATGCATTTTCCAAAGCCCGGATGAAGTGTTCTGTTGTTTGACGAGCAACAACCTCACTATATCCTTTACGTGAATGACTCAGAATAACACGAAAAAGGTGGGGACGTTTGCGCTTGCCATCCGAACCAACAACCGGTGCCGCACTGCCAAAATCTACTTGGACCTCCTCTCCCGCTTCACATTCAAGCCGACGGAAAGGTAAAGCCGTCCTCTCTTCAAGCTTATTAATAAAACGCTGAACAGACTGATAGCTCGATTTAAACTGGTGTTCATTAACAAGATCCTGGTAAATGCGTTGGCCTGTTAGACCTTGTTTCAAACCACTCAGGATTACCGATTTGAAAGGTTCACTGTCGCTACGACCACCACTAGAAGACGGGCCTGTTTCAACAATACAGACACCTTCATCACTTGCTCCAGGACCCGTATTCGAAATGGTACACTTTGAAGCCTCTTCAGCTAATTTTTTAAGGTACCTCGAAACAGTCTTTCGATGGATACCAAGTTCACGCGAGATCCGCCTTTGAGACCAACCTTGTTCACTCAAAGATTTAATTGTCGTTTGTATGTCCACTCTAAGAATATTTGCCATAATCAACTCTCCTTTTATTGAGAGAATAATCTTAACAAATACACTCTAAGGATGGTACATTTTGATTCGATTATTACTGGTACACTTTAACCGATTTCTGACAGAATGTGCCATGCCAGAATCTTGACATACTGTTGCCGCGTGAGTCGATGGCTTTCGTTTAAGAAACTTTTACACCTTATTGTCCACACCACGAACGCC
>JAHZIZ010000312.1 GCA_022601215.1 Bacteroidota bacterium | reverse complement strand
TATAGATTGGAAAATTTTGCACACAATAATAAATTTGTAGCTGGTGGAGGTTCTTTATTTAGAGAGCGTACTAATGATAATGGTAACACACAACACACTGTAAATCACGAATTGGAGGTTACTTTTCCAACAGGAGTTATTGCCCAAGTAGATGGAACTCGCGTTGCCGAGTGGATTGAAGGACAGGGTAGTGGCAGCTGGGAAGATAATGTGTTCATGATAACAGGAACGCGTGATATTGATTTTAGTTCTGGATTTACCCATAATGCCATAGTAATTGAAGCATTGAGAAAAGAGGTTAGTTGCCAATACTTTGTAAGTGGACAAGTAGAAATTACTAGAAATAACGGTGTAGGCGTACTAGATTTTGGAGACGGCACTTGTGATAACATTGCCACCATTACGGTAAATGGCGAAACGTATACTATTCTTCTTGATTAGAAGGTAGTGGTTGGTTGGTTTTTGATTATGAAAAAGGGCGCTAATTAAGCGCCCTTTTTTTATATTGTAATTTCTCTTAGGGATCGATTTAGAACTAAATCTAAATAAAGATTTACTTTTCGTTTTAAGTCTTTACGGTGAGAGATGAAATCTAAGAAACCATGTTCTTGCACAAACTCTGCACTTTGGAAACCATCAGGAAGATCTTTTCCGGTAGTATCTCTTACTACCCGAGGTCCTGCAAAACCAATCAAAGCTCCGGGTTCGCTAATGTTAATGTCTCCCAACATGGCAAATGAAGCTGTCGTTCCTCCTGTCGTAGGGTCTGTACATAATGAAATATAGGGTAATTGAGCTTCGGCTAACTGTGCCAACTTTGCGCTAGTTTTTGCCAATTGCATTAATGATAGTGCAGCCTCCATCATACGAGCACCTCCACTTTTAGAAATTAAAAGAAATGGAAGTTTCTTCTTAAGAGCGTAGTCTGCTGCACGAGCAATTTTTTCTCCTACAACACTTCCCATTGACCCTCCAATGAAACTAAAGTCCATGCATGCAATTACTAGGTCTTCACCCATTGATTTTCCAACAGCAGTTCGCACTGCATCTTTCAATCCGGTCTTTTCCTGAGCTGCCTTTAATCGGTCTGTATACTTTTTGTTGTCTTCGAACTTTAAAGGATCTTTAGATGTTAAGTTTTCATCCATCTCTTTAAATTCATTATTGTCAAATAGGATTTCAAAGTATTCTTTGCTTCCTATTCGAACATGGTATCCGTCTTCCGGACTAACATAATAGTTTTTTTCTAGCTCTTCAGCATCTACAATTTTACCAGTAGGAGATTTGTACCACAAGCCTTTGGGTACATCTTTTTTCTCTTCGGTTGGGGTTTGAATACCCTTTTTTGTTCTTTTAAACCAAGCCATAAAGAGGAATTTGTCTTTGTTATAAGGTGTTTACGTTGTTAAGATCTTCAAAAGCCTTGATCAGGCGCGTTTTGAATGTCAACTCGCCTTCACGAAGCCATTTACGTGGATCGTAATATTTTTTATTTGGAATATCGCCACCGTCAGGATTTCCAATCTGAGTTCTAAGATAGTCAATATTTCCAGTCATATAGTCGCGAATCCCTTCGGTGAAAGCAAATTGAAGGTCCGTGTCAATGTTCATTTTCACCACTCCATATCCGATAGCTTCTCTAATTTCATCAACAGTGGAACCACTTCCTCCATGAAATACAAAATCTATGGGGTTATATGCCGTATTATATTTTTTTGAATATACGCTTGCGAATTCTTTAAAATCTTAGGCGTTAATTTTACATTTCCAGGTTTGTATACTCCGTGTACATTTCCGAAGGCGGCAGCAACAGTAAATTGATCGCTTACTTTTTTCAATTCTTCATATGCATATGCAACTTCTTCGGGTTGCGTATACAATTTTGAGCTATCCACATCGCTATTGTCAACTCCGTCTTCCTCACCTCCTGTGATCCCTAATTCAATCTCTAACGTCATATCCATTTTGCTCATTCGCTCTAAGTAACGTTTGCAAATTTCGATATTTTCTTCGATGGATTCTTCACTAAGATCAATCATATGGGAACTGTAAAGCGAACTCCCTGTTTGTTTATAGTGAGCTTCTCCTGCATCTAAAAGACCATCGATCCAAGGTAACAGTTTCTTTGCACAATGATCGGTGTGTAGAATTACCGTTGCGCCATAAGCTTTAGCCATTTCATGAATATGCTTCGCTCCAGCAACACCACCTGCAATTGCAGATTTCTGTCCTTCATTAGAAAGGCCTTTTCCCGCATTAAATTGGGCTCCTCCATTTGAAAATTGCACAATAACTGGGGCATTTAATTCCACTGCAGTTTCCAAAACTGAGTTTATAGTGTTGGATCCCACTACGTTAACGGCGGGTAAAGCAAATCCTTTTTCTTTTGCTAGTTGATGAATTTTTTGAACATCTGTTCCAGTGGCTACACCCGGTGCAATGTTATGACTCATAGATGAAATGTTTAGGCGGTAAAAATAACAAATTTTGATGGTTTAGAATGGATAGTTGATACCAATGTTTAATACCGAGTTTTTAAAATTGTATTCCTTGAACCAGCGTTCGCCTTCCAAGCGAGCGGGGTCGTAGGTTTTAAAGCCTACGTCAAAGCGAAGAACGAAAAATCCGAAGTCATAACGAATCCCCAATCCAGAGGCAACTGCTAATTCTGAAAGATCATTAAAACCATTAAAAGCAAAGGCTTCGCTATCTTCACTATCTAACACATTCCAAATGTTTCCTAAATCGGTAAAGAAAGCTCCTTTAAAACTACCAAGTATTGTAAAGCGGTATTCTGCGTTAAAAGCCAACTTAAAATTAGCTTCATTGAAATCTAAAATTCCACCGCTACTTCCTGGGCCAAGATCGTAGGCACGCCAACCTCTATTGTCGTTAGCACCACCAGCGAAATAACTTCGAGTGAAAGGAATACTGTTGCTATTTCCATATGGAATTGCCACTCCTCCAAAAGCGCGCATAGCAAAAATGGAGTTGTTTGATAATTCCCAGTGTCGAATAAAATCGGTTTCAAATTTTACATATTGAGAAAAGGCAACCCCAAAGGTTTCGAAATTATCACTACTATTTTTCTCAAGTCCTATCGAAGAGGCAACCGTTGCTAATAAATTTCCGGCGGCTTCAAGTTTAAATCTCACCCTTGAAAAACTATTATCATAAATGTTTTCTCGACTGTCCCTGGTCCAGTTAAAGGTTGATGCAAAGATCAGGTTGTCTTCGGTTAGACGGTCCTTTCGTTGTCTAATACCACTTACTTCGTCCCTTAGTTCATTGGAGATAGATAGGCCTCCGTCTACGTCCAGAGCAAGTTGGATAAAATCATCCGCTTCATTATTTCTAATACCTAAAGAGGAGCCATCTTGGAAGGTGTAATTGGTCGTTCTAGCTATTTCATTAAGTCGGTCATAAGAGGTTTGATACACATTGAAGTAATTGACGGTATTGAGGTTTCTTACATACTGAACATTGATTAGGTCGAAGATGTTGGTGCGAATGGTTCTTGGTTTCCATCTATAGCTAAAGACACCATTAAAGTTCTGACGGTCTAATCCAATATTGTTTTGCGCATTTAATCCAGCACTAATCGTAGTGAACGGGGACATGTATTTAGGGATTATTTTATTGGTATTGGCAGGAAAGAGAATGGAAGGAAAGGTTAGTTTTACATCTGCTCCTACATCGGAGGTGTTAAAGAATGTACTATCACTATCATTACTTTCCTTAGAGGATCCCACGCTACCACTGGCTGAAATTTCTAAATTTTCGGCCCCTTTAAATACATTCCTAATGAGGAAACTTCCGCTAAATCCAATACCAAATTGTTGGATGGTTGACGTATAGGCGTCAAAATCAAAACTGGCAGTATACTTCTTCTTTGGGGATAATAAAATGGTGGCTATGAGGCCTGTTCCTGTAGTATCTTTAGGGTCCTCTTGGTAGCTTATATTGGGGTATCTAAAATTTCGTAATTCACTTAGTTGGTTATATGTTAAGGTTCGATCAATATCCTTAAAAATTTCCCCTGGTGTAATAGATACTGAATTGGTGATAGCTTTTGGGCGATACTTTAGTTCTTCATAGCTATAAAGCTTATACCCTAAATAGTCAACAGAATCTTTGAGTACTTTATTTCGATTAGTGTACGAATAGTCCGTAACTATACGAACCTCATTTATATTATGTATTTGAAAAGGTATGAGCGCGGTAGTATCTCCTTGAGAAATTCTTCGGTTCGGAATAATATATTTAATGTTCACTTTGTGACCTAAACCATTAGTGTCTGCGTCGAAACTTATGTATTCTTGATCAAAGTAATAGAGTCCCGAGTTTCGGAGTTGGATGGTAAGTCGATCCCGCTCATTTTCAAAATTAGTTGCCAGGTATTGTTCTCCTTGTTTAATAAAGGTGCTATTCTTTGTCTTTTGAAAAATAGAGTCGATAATAGGAGAACTTATTTTTTCTGAAATAGAATCAATGCTGTAAGCATGATGCTTTTTGAGATTATAGGTAATGCCACCTCTTTTTTTTCTGGTAGAATCTTTTGCAATTTTATAGTTTCCTTCTACATTGAACCAACCTTGTGTAAAATAATATCGCTTTAATTGTTGAAGAGATTTTCTCGTTTTAGATTCGTTAATAACCACAGGTGCACTCCCCGTTTTTTTTATCCAATTATGGATGCCAACTTTACTTCTTCGTAAGGCATCAATTTGTTTTTTTGAAATAGAACGTGTTTTTCGTTCGAGTCGTTTGGGTTTTCTGTGGAGCCAATCGGTAAATGTGGAGTCTGGGTTTTCTTCCGATAAATTATAGAAATGCAATCCGAAAGGAATGCCTAAAACTGGAATTTTTGGATTTGGTTTTTGTGTGAGTAAACTGTTGAGTGCGGCGTCCTTAACTTTCTCGTCATCTACAATTACGGTGTTTTCGGTTAGGAGTAATTCCCCGTTTTTCACATGCTTGACAGCATTACAAGACGATAGGAGTAGTGTGATTCCTAAAATTAATGATATTTTTGTGAGGGTTTGAGCCAAAGAGTATGTGTTTCTCAAATTCAAAAATAGAATAAATTTGATAAGCAAAAGCCAAATTAAACTTATAACGAGTTTACAGCAAAAAAAGTACCGAAATAAAACAGGACTTTTTATTGCTGAAGGTCGTAAAATCATTTCAGATCTCTTAGTAGCTAATCTCCAATTGCATTCATTATTTGCCACGGAGGATGCTTCAAATTTGTCTAATCAATATGTCGAGGTGAACGCTAGGGAACTCCAAAAAATTAGTTCACTTACCACAGCCAATACCATGTTGGCCATATTTCATATTCCAAAAATGATAAGTGCAAAAACCAATGGCTTGACCGTCGTTTTGGATGCTGTGCGAGATCCGGGTAACTTAGGTACTATTATTCGTTTGTGCGATTGGTTTGGTGTTCATCAATTGGTGTGTTCTTTGGATACGGTTGATTGTTTTAACCCAAAAGTTGTACAAGCTACTATGGGTTCTATTGCTAGAGTGCAGATTAGTTATACGGATATTTTAAGATATATTAAAGAAGCAGAATTGCCTGTATATGCAGCGGTTATGGATGGCACTTCTGTATATGAGGCTAGTTTAAAATCTGATGCAATTTTAGTGATGGGAAATGAGGCTAATGGAATTTCGCAACCCATTCAGAAACTAATTGAAGAAAAAGTCACTATCCCATATTTTGGCAATCCCGACACTGCCGAGAGTTTAAATGTCGCAACCGCGACGGGTATTTTACTGAATGAATTTCGAAGGATTACTGGAACGTCAAATTGATGAACACTCCACGGGTGGAAAGTTTCTCAATATTAGAGGTCCATGGACTAATAGGATCATCATCACGAACCAATTCATCATTGAGAGCAAAGACACCTCTAATAGAAGGGGTGAATTTAAAAAAGTATAGATAGAAGTCAATCCCGAAACCTACTTCGAAGTAACTCGTGCCCTTGGTCATTCTAAATTGGCCTTCGTTATTGTCTTCTGGGTTGCCTTCGTTGCTACTCAAATTAATAGACTGAGAAACTCCTCCAACAATAAAAGGTTTAAAATTGTTGAGCCTTTTAGTAGAGAATTTCATTAGCAACGGTACATGAATATAGGTAGACTTTACCTCACGTAACGCGTCATTTTCTTCAGCAAAATTAGGAAAACGAAGGTTGCGTTGTGTGAAATATAATCCTGGCTCCAAACGAAGGTTCATGTATTCGTTGATCCGCATATCTCCTACGAGTCCAACGTTAAATCCAGCGTTTCGTTCTACAATGACATCGGTAAGTTGGTCCGTAACCTGATTCTTATAATCTATTTTAAAATCGTAACTATTAAATCCTAAAAAGTATCCCCAAGTGAGGAATCTCTGATCGAAAGTTTCAATATTGGCTAGGCGTTCTTTGCTGAATAATTGAGCATTGGCAGTCTGGCCAAGGAGTAGAAAGCTTATAGTTATAAAAAAGTACTTCATTATTTAGTAGCAATATATATGGTGGCTACACCCAAGGTTTGAGGCTTATTTTCAACTTCTATAAACCCGATTTTTTTCAAAATATTGTTAAGGGCATCTCCAAATGGAAAAACGGAGGCGCTTTCACTTAAATACTTGTAGGCAACCTTGTCTTTTGAAAAAACTTTTCCAATAATAGGTAAAATTCCTTTACTGTAAAAAGCATAGCCCTGTTTCCACGGGAATTTTGTTGGGACACTGGTCTCTAAAATAACAAAGCATCCTTTCGGAGCCAACACTCTGTATATTTCGGCAAGTCCTTTTTCTAAATTTTCAAAATTTCTAATTCCGAAAGACACCGTAATGGCATCAAAACTATTGTCTTCAAAGGGTAAGGCTTCACTATCTCCTTTCACAAATTCCAATTGAGTGTTAAAGGATTTTTTTGCTACTTTTTTTCTCGCAACCGATAGCATGCCTTCACTTAAATCGAGACCTACTATTTTTTGAGCTGGAATCTTTTCGGCATATTTAATGGCCAAGTCTCCTGTTCCGGTGGCTATATCTAAAATGGTTTTTGGGTGAGTTGCAGCAATAAGTTTAACGACTTTCTTTCTCCACTTAACGTCTGTGCCAAGAGAAATGACCCTATTAAGGCCATCGTAATTACCAGAAATATTGTCGAACATTTCTTCGACCTGTTCTTTTTTACTGGCATTTGAGTTTTTGTAAGGCGTAACTTTTTTTCCCATAATTGTGATCGTTTGCCACTGGCAAACAAGGTTGCAAAGCTACGTACTTTTTCAATGAAAATTGTCCTTTTGATTTTTGAAAAATATTGGGCACGTTCTATTCCATTTTCTTTAGCAGGGAGTGTTGGTAAATTTGTACCTTTGCAGCACTTATATCATATGTACCTATATGAAAATTATTATTGCTGGAGCTGGTGAAGTAGGGTTTCACTTGGCAAAACTTCTTTCTTTCGAGTCGCAAGATATCACCCTTATCGATACAAATAGAGAATCCTTGGCGTATGCAGATACGCATTTGGATATTCGTGTGATTCGTGGCGATGCTACTTCAATTTCGGTGCTTAAAGAAGCCCGAGTAGATGGTACTGATCTAGTGATAGCCGTTACTTCTTCCGAAACCACAAATATTACCGTTTGTGTACTGTCCAAACAATTGGGTGCAAAGCGAACCATCGCAAGAATTTCTAATACGGAGTTCTTAGATAATAAAGATGAGGTTGGGTTCACTAAGTTTGGAATTGATGAGCTTATTTCACCAGAGTCGTTAGCTTCCTCAGAAATTGAACTATTACTCAATCAAAGTGGGTTTAATGATACGTATGAGTTTGAAGAAGGAGCATTGACCATGATTGGTTTGCACTTAGCAAGAACGGCGGCATTTGTTGGTAAAACAGTAAAGGAAGTCGGACGTCTCTATCCAGAATTGAAATATGTTCCTATTGCTATACAGCGATATGGAACTCAATATACGCTCATCCCTCGAGGAGATACTATGTTTAAGGAAGGGGATCAAGTGTATTTTACAACAACACAGAAGGGAGTTGAGCAAATCTATAAGCTCACAGGGAAAGTAAAAGAGGATATTAAAAATGTAATGATTTTGGGTGGAAGTAATATCGGCTATAAAACGGCCAATGATTTATGTAAAGCCAAATTCAACGTAAAACTTATTGAGAATAATAAGGAAAAGGCATTTGAAATTGCAGATGATATTCCGAGTTGTTTAGTAATTAATGGTGATGGGAGGAATGTGGAGTTGCTTCAAGAGGAATCAATCCAGGATATGGATGCCTTCATTTCTGTAACGGGCAATAGCGAGACCAATATTATGTCTTGTTTAGTGGCAAAATCTAAAGGGGTTAAGAAAACCATCGCTCTAGTAGAGAATATGGATTATTTTCAATTATCACACTCTATTGGTATTGATACGCTAATAAATAAAAAGTTATTGGCTGCAAATAATATATTTCGCCATGTGAGAAAAGGAGAGGTCGTAGCTATGACTATGCTTAACAATATGAATGCCGAATTATTAGAGTTTGTAGTATCCGCTTCTTCTGAAGTTTGTAATCAAGTTGTTCGAAATATAGACTTTCCTAGATCTGCCATTATTGGTGGAGTAATTAGAGATGGTGAGGGAATGATTGCATTAGGAGATTTTCAAATATTAGCTGGAGATCGTATCGTGGTGTGTTCCTTGCCGCAGGCTATCAAAAAAGTTGAAAAGTTGTTTGTGTAATGAGTTCAATTGCTAAACTTAATTACAAAATAATTTTTCACTTAATGGGGCTGCTGTTACTCTTTAATGGAGGATTTATGTTTCTAGCTTCCATTTTTAGTTTTATTTACAAAGATGGGGTGGGTAGTGAAATGGTCCTTTCAGGGGTGCTAACTTTGGCATTAGGAGGTGGGCTTATGTTGCTCACCCGAAATCATAAGAAAGAACTCAATAAACGCGATGGTTATGTCATTGTTACCTTTGGATGGATTTGTATGTCATTGGCGGGCACTTTGCCCTATATTTTAACAGGAGCTATCCCGGATTTTACGAATGCTTTTTTTGAAACTATGAGTGGTTATACCACGACAGGAGCTTCAATTTTAGATGATATTGAAAGTTTACCAGAGAGTGTTTTATTTTGGAGAAGTATCACCCATTGGATAGGGGGAATGGGAATTATTGTCCTCGCTATTGCAATCTTGCCTTTACTCGGTATTGGAGGGATGCAGCTCTTTGCTGCCGAAGCTCCTGGTCCAGGTGGGGATAAACTACATCCTAGAATAACAGATACGGCAAAAAGGTTGTGGCTAATTTATGTAGGATATACCATTGCCGAAACTGTACTGTTGAAGGTTGCGGGAATGAGCTTTTTTGATGCGATCAATCATTCATTAAGCACTTTGAGTACTGGTGGTTTCTCAACGAAAAACGCAAGTATTGCTTATTGGAATGATCAACCGCTCATTCAGTATATAATTATGCTATTTATGTTTTTGGCAGGGACTAATTTTGTTTTGAGTTACTTCGCATTTAAGACAAAATTTAGTAAAATCCTGAAGGATGAAGAGTTTAGAGTGTATCTATATTT
>JAHZIZ010000311.1 GCA_022601215.1 Bacteroidota bacterium | reverse complement strand
GAACAGTGAAAAATTAATTCTAATAAGATTACGAAGTTCGATTTCCTTGTTTTTCTAACTGGCTTAATATACCTGTCACAAATCGCTCTGAATACCCAGCGATAAAAGACCAAACTAATAATTTACCTGTATTCTTCATTCCTTCTGGTTCCATTTCTATAAACTGACGCAACAAACTGGAGTTTGATGATGGGATAGTAAAATTTGGAAATAAATTGGTCGTAAAAAGACCTCCCCCATTATCACCGGACAGGATTTCAGACATAAACAATAAATATCCTACACCCGTCATGAGTACTCCATATAGTATTGAGACCAGAATAGAATAAATTTTGTCTTCGTTTAATTGAGCTATCACCTTTTCCTCCATATTACCTACTCTTCTCATAAGCGAAATACTCGCACCTAAGGCTCCTAAAATCAGAGCGTGAAAAAATGCTCCCACTTTCAAACCTTCATTAAAGTAATCGACAGAAAACAAAATACCCCATACTAGGATTAAACTAATTTGAATAAAAAAAATGTAACGTTTTGAAATCTTTACGGTTTGAGAAAAAGAACTACTCATAAAAAAAAGTTGGTTAGTAAAAAGGGGAAAGAAAGACTACATTCCAAAGAATTTGATGCGTAATCTCAATGACAATATACAGTTAAAAAAACAAAACCACTTCCATATGAAATGAAGTGGTTTATAACTACGTATAGTTTTTCTATTATTTAAAGTGCATAAACGCTTGTTTACCCAGCAAAGTTTCTTCACTTTCAACATGATCCTCATCAGGCACACAACAATCTACTGGACAAACGGCCGCGCATTGTGGTTCTTCATGAAATCCTTTACATTCTGTACATTTATCTGCGACGATATAATAAATTTCATCACTAACTGGCTCTTGTGTTTCGTTAGCGTCCACAGCTTTCCCATTAGGCAACACCAAGCTACCCTCTAAATCCGTCCCATCGGCATAGCGCCAATCGTCTGCTCCTTCATAAATTGCCGTATTAGGACATTCGGGTTCACAAGCCCCACAATTGATACATTCGTCTGTAATGATGATTGCCATAAATTCTTTTTCTAACTTTGTGCAAATTTAATGCCTAAAAAGGGCAACTCCAAACACTCTATGCAATTACAACAAACAATTAACGCATTCGAAAGCTTAGGAAACTTCTTGTCCACAGTTTCAGCATCCAACCAACCACAATTGTATAGCAAAGCAAAAGCGCATAATGGTTGGTTTACCGAAGAGAATATTGATTTTACAATGCAAAACTGGAGTAAGGCGCTTTCAAGAGAAAACCTGATTCAATGGATGTCTCCTTATGAATTTTTAGATGTTGATGCCCCAAAAGTTATAGCAGTTGTCATGGCTGGAAATATTCCTTTAGTAGGTCTTCATGATTTTCTTTCTGTCCTATTAACAGGACATAAAGTCCTAGCCAAATTATCCTCCAACGATAAAATCTTGCTTCCATTTATTAGCGATAAGTTGATCGAAATAGATTCAGACTTCGCCAACTATATCACTTTTACCGAAGGGCGATTAGAAAATTTTGACGCTGTAATTGCCACTGGAAGCAACAATACAGCTCGTTATTTTGACTATTATTTTGGAAAATATCCACATATTATTAGGAAAAACAGAAATAGTGTGGCGGTAATCACTGGTGAAGAAAGCGAGGCTAACATGAAAGCTTTGGCTACAGATATCTTTCAATACTTTGGTTTAGGATGCAGAAACGTATCTAAAGTATACCTTCCAGTTACTTATAATATGGATGTATTCTTTAATGGGATGTATTCTTGGAAAGATATGATCAATAATGACAAATACATCAATAATTACGATTACAACAAGGCGGTATATCTTATGAGTAATCAGGATTTGTTGGATAATGAATTTATGCTACTTAAAGAGGACAAAGGTTTCTCCTCTCCTATCGCAGTCGTATTTTTTGAACGATACACTTCTTTTGAGCAACTCCAAAAGGAACTGAGTACCCACGCGGATCAAATACAATGTATAGTCTCTCAAATGGGTATTTCTAATGAGGTTTCCTTCGGAAAAGCTCAAACACCAGAACTATGGGATTATGCGGATGGTGTCGATACCATAAAATTTCTATTAGAATTAGATTAATTTTTTTGGTTTATTCATTAGTACACCCCAAAAATTATCAACTTCGCAATTCTGTGTTTTTGTTGAAATACTCTTAATAAATTGTTTCAAATTTATGGGTAATTGGATGGACTTTTTACATCTTTGCAATGTAAAAATAAACCTCTCATGAAGAAACATAATTTTAGTGCAGGCCCCTGCATTCTGCCTCAAGAAGTATTACAACAAGCGGCAGCAGCCGTAACCAATTTCAATGGTTTGGATTTATCTTTAATCGAAATCTCGCACCGAAGCAAAGATTTTGTTGAAGTTATGGAAACTGCTCGCTCGCTCGCTCTTGAACATTTGGGACTCACTGGGAAAGGCTATCAAGCCTTATTTTTACTAGGAGGGGCTAGCATGGAATTCTTAATGGTAGCTTATAATTTATTACAACAAAAAGCAGCTTACTTAAACACAGGAACATGGTCTTCCAAAGCCATAAAAGAGGCAAAATTATTTGGTTCTTTAGTAGAAGTTGCTTCTTCTAAAGATCAAAACTTTAAGTATATCCCAAAAGGGTACACTATTCCAAATGACGCAGACTATTTCCATTGCACCAGTAACAACACTATTTTTGGTACTCAAATGCATGCCTTTCCAACAATGGACTGCCCGCTAGTTTGTGATATGAGCAGTGATATTTTTTCTCGACAATTAGACTTTTCCACATTCGACCTTATCTATGCTGGAGCTCAGAAAAATATGGGTCCTGCCGGTACTACTTTGGTTGTTGTGAAAGAAGAAATCCTTGGGAAAATGGATCGCCCTATTCCTTCTATGCTGGATTATCAAGTTCATATAGGAAAAGACAGTATGTTTAATACCCCTGCTGTTTTTCCAGTATATGTATCTATGTTAACCTTGAAGTGGTTAAAAGACCTAGGAGGTGTGCCAGAAATTGAAAAAATCAATACATCGAAAGCTTCTCTTTTATATTCAGAAATAGATCGCAATCCATTATTTGAAGGATTTGCCGCCAAAGAAGATCGCTCACTAATGAACGCAACTTTTAACCTAACAGAAGGTGCCAATAAAGAAGCCTTTGACACGCTATGGCAAGATGCCGGTATCAATGGATTAAACGGTCATCGAAGTGTTGGAGGATATCGCGCTTCCATGTATAACGCCCTGCCGTTAGAAAGCGTACAAATCCTAGTTGACGTTATGCAAACTCTAGAAAAACAAGCTTAATATACCACAAGTGATTATAGGGACTTGGCATAAGGTCTCATTATCAAAATACTTAACTTAAAAGCCCTCGTCTCAACGAGTAGTACTCATGAAAATATTAGCAAACGACGGAATCTCACAAAGCGGAATTGATGCACTAACTGCATCAGGTTTTGAAGTCATTACCACTAAAGTAGCACAAGAACAATTAGAATCTTACATCAATGAACACCAAATTGTTGGGCTTTTGGTTCGAAGTGCTACCACAGCTAGAAAAGAACTTATTGATGCCTGCCCTTCCTTAAAATTAATTGGACGCGGTGGTGTTGGAATGGATAATATAGACGTGGATTACGCACGCAATAAAGGACTATCTGTAATCAATACGCCTGCAGCTTCTTCCGCTTCTGTAGCCGAATTAGTTTTTGCTCATTTATATGGAGGTGTTCGTTTTCTATTTGATGCCAACCGTAACATGCCGTTAGATGGAGACACTAAATTTAAGAACCTCAAAAAGAACTATGCTGGTGGAGTGGAATTGAGAGGGAAAACAATGGGAATCATTGGATTTGGCCGTATTGGGAGAGAAGTTGCAAAAATTGCCTTAGGGGTTGGGATGAAAGTATTGTATAGTGACAGCTATGTAGAGAACGCCGAGGTTCCATTAGAATTTTATGATGGTCAATCCCTTTCATTTAGTTTCGCTCATCATGAACTCGATGATGTTTTACAGCAAAGTGACTTTATATCATTGCACGTACCTGCACAAAAAGGTTATGTAATTGGAAAAGCCGAAATTGCCAAAATGAAAACAGGAGCAGCGATTATTAATGCTGCCCGTGGAGGTGTTATTGATGAAGTTGCGATCGTAGATGCACTAGAAGCAGGAAAACTTTCATTTGTTGGATTGGATGTTTTTGAAAACGAACCTACACCAGCGATCAAAGTTCTTATGAATGATAGAATTTCTCTTAGCCCACATATTGGTGCTGCAACTAAAGAAGCGCAAGATAGGATTGGGACTGAGTTGGCAACACAAATTACAAGTATCTTGAAATAACCAAGAAACAACTAGTGAGATAATTAGGAGAAAACAAATTTTTCACTTAAGAGTAATTCAGCTATTTTTACTTCTGAAATATTTTATGCGTTGGTTTTCTAGAACTTACGCACGAACCTAATTTATTAATTAAACCACCTATAATGAAAAAAATTATTTTACTTTTTACCGTGATGCTATCGCTCAATGCGTTGGCTCAGGTAGTAGACCTTGGAAAGCCTCAGAGCTGGAAGGTTTTAAATGATGCTGAGTCATTTGAGACCCACACCCTGCCAACTTATGATGCGAAAGCCATCGAGGCAGAAGATAAAATCAATGACCAGCGGTCCGATAGACCTTGGCGATTTGGTTATATGCACAGTGTTGACTTTGGATTTGAGCAGGGTCAATGGAACACATTAGAAAATGGAGACAGAATTTGGAGAATACGTATCGCATCGCCGGGTGCGTTATCGTTAAATTTCATTTTCGATGAATTCTTCATGCCTGAAGGAGGTTCGGTACATTTATATAACGATGCACATACCGATCTACTTGGAGCCTATACCTCAATACAGAATCAAGAAAGTGGCATCCTTGGAACTTGGTTAGTTCAAGGAGAGACTATCTGGATTGAATATTACGAGCCCGCTGCAGTTG
>JAHZIZ010000310.1 GCA_022601215.1 Bacteroidota bacterium | reverse complement strand
CTAATTCGGGTCTTGCTCTATTTTTAAAGTATTTTCGTTTTGCCAAAGCCACCGTATCATTTATCTGTGCGGCAATACTTCCCTCTCCCCGCATTCTTGCTCCATATCTACTATCGTTTAGTTGCCCGCCATGACATTCGGCTATTTGATTGAGAATTCGATCTGCGCTATCAGGGAGTGTTTTCCGTAACCAGTCTTCAAAAATTTGAGCGATAGCGCCGTTAAGTCTTACTACAGTATGACCTACACTAACTGCACCTAAGTCGGCCACTTTTTTTACTATCGGTAATACTTCATGACTATTTAAGGATGGAATGATCGGTGCCACCATCACGCTAACAGGAACGCCTTTTTTTGAAAGGTGTTCTATCATTTTTAGTCGGTTTTTAATGCTGGCTGTTCGGGGTTCCAATAAGCGGCGTGTTTTTTCCTGCAACGAGGTAATTGAGATGTGTACCGAAATGATGTTTAAACGGGCCATTTCTTCAATGATATCGATATCCCGAAGTAGTAAGCTGTTTTTTGTAATGATGCCCGTTGGGTTTTTCCATTTGAGCATGACTTCTAAACATTTTCTTGTAATTTTCAATTTGCTTTCAATAGGTTGATAGCAATCTGTATTCCCGGAAAACACAATGGTATCTCCTTGCCAAGTTTTAGTCATCAATTTTTGCTCTAAGAGCGCAGGAGCATTTTTTTTTACCAATATATTTCTTTCAAAATCAACACCAGCACCATAACCCCAAAATTCATGGGTAGTACGTGCATAGCAATAGACGCAACCATGCTCGCAACCTTGATAGGGATTGGCTGAAAACTTCATACCTACATCTGGGCTTCTTACCCTGTTCACAAAAGACTTTGGAAACACCTCAATGTATTGGGTGACATTGCGGTCTGAAAGTTCACCTTCTACTTCGCAGAAATTTAGAAATTCATCTAATACCTCATGCTCGAGTTCAAAAAATTGGTTGTGTACTTTTTTTTGAGCCCCTCGACCACGGATTTGGGAAGACTTCGAACCAGACATAAAACATTGTAAGAAATAAGTTCTTCAAAGTTATATGTTATTCGGAAATAATCCAATTTATAATGGAATTATTCCATTAATTAATTTTATGCTTACGTTTGTAATACAACTTTCCAATTCCTTGAATAACAAATACAAAGGCTATACAAACTCTAGCCATGATTGGAAAATTAAAAGATAGGGCAAAGGCTACAATCCAAACAAGTAGGGTGGTAAAGGCTCTGAATCGGATCCATGCGATAGTGATGGAGCTTACCTTGAGTTTGGCCCGTTTCATAATGAGGCGAACCATGAGATATACTACTAGGCTCAAGGCAACTAGATTGGCGCAATAAAACGAATATGGAATAATTTGAAGGACTCCATCTACAAAAAATGCAGTAGAAAAAGGAAGTAGTGCAATAAACAGCAACATGAATGTATTATACCAAAACAACCGACTGTCGAAACTATTGATGTATCGGGAATACAAAAGATAGAATTTCCAGTACAAGGCAATAACAATAAAACTTACAAAAAATCCAATGAAACTAGGAATAAGTGACTGAAGTGCCATGTTCATTCCAATTTCTTTAATTAACCCTCGGGTAGGAGCAGCTATTTCAAGTACCAAAATGGTGATGGCAATAGAAAAAACGGCATCTGTAAATGCAAAAACTCGTTCCTTAGGATAATTGAAATTTTGAATAATACGTATGTAATTTAAGGATTATTTACCGGGAAAGTCTGGTTTCCGTTTTTCTAGGAATGCTTGAGTTCCTTCTTTAAAGTCGGCCGTACCAAAACACTTTCCAAATTCAGTGATTTCAGTATCAAAACCATTTTCTCCATCTTCAAAGCCGGCGTTCACAGCATTTATAGCTGCCGCCACAGCAACTGGGGAGTTTTTTAATATTTTCCCTGCTAATTTTTCGGCCAGTGGAATTAACTCTTCTTGTGGTGTTACATAATTAACGAGACCATAGTCTAGTGCTTTTGCGGCATCGATCATTCCAGCGGTCATAACTAGTTCCATAGCACGACCTTTCCCTATTAATTGAGGGAGACGTTGGGTTCCTCCATATCCGGGGATAACCCCTAATGAGACTTCTGGTAGTCCCATTTTGGCATTGTCACTCGCAATACGAAAATGAGCCGCCATAGCTAATTCTAGTCCGCCACCCAAGGCAAAACCATTTACAGCAGCAATGACGGGAGTTCCTAAATGAGCAACAAAGTCGAATAACAAAGCTTGTCCTTGTGCTGCTAACCGTTCCCCTTGAGAGATAGAATAATCTGCAAACTCACTAATGTCTGCTCCTGCAACGAAGGCTTTTTCACCGCTTCCCGTAATAATAATTACTCGAGTTTCTTTGTCTTTATCCGCATCTTTAAATGCCTCATGAAGCTCTTTGATGGTCGATTTATTTAAGGCATTTAGTTTTGAAGGCCTATTGATGGTAATGGTAGTGATTCCATTATCGAAATTGCTAAGTATATTTTCGTAATTCATATGGGAGTTGGTTTGAGAATTAGCCGTGCTAAGGTAGCTAAAGCTATAGGTTTTTCAAAGAGAAAATAAAATCCTTATGCAGTTGGAATGCTCACTTTAAAGGTGGTCCCAGAGTTTTCTGAAGATTGAAAGTTAATGGTTCCGCCTGCATTTTCTACAATGTTTTTCACCATGGCCAACCCCAGTCCCATCCCGCTAGTTTTAGTGGTAAATTTAGGCTCAAAGACTTTGTCTTTATTTTCTTCAGCTACACCTATACCATTATCTTTTACAGTAATACACTGGTGGGTTCCTTCAGAAAACAATACCACTTCAATTTTAGGAGTTTCTGGATCCTTTTGTTCTATAGCTTGGATGCTGTTTTTTACCAGATTGGTTACCACCCTAATCCATTGTGTTCTATCAAATTTTGAGATCAATTCTTTTCCTTCCGAAGAAAAATGAATGTACTCTTCGTTAAAAATCTCCAAGGCCAATTTTGTGATGCGAACCAAATTTAAAGTTTCGTCTTGTTGTGCTGGCATGTCTGCATAGGTAGAAAATGCAGAAGCAATAGAACTCATAGTATCTATTTGTTGAATAAGCGTGTTGCTATATTCTTCCATTTTCTCGTGAATTCCTTCGACTTCAGGATCAAACTTACGCTGAAAACTCTGCACAGTAAGCCGCATGGGAGTCAAAGGGTTTTTAATTTCATGAGCCACTTGCTTCGCCATTTCACGCCAAGCGGCTTCCCGCTCACTAGCCGCTAATTGAGCGGCACTGTTCTCTAACTCATCTATCATCCCATTATAGGCCAGCACTAGATTGGAAATTTCTTGGGTCGTGTTTTTATCTAGCTGAATCCTTTTGTTACGTTTGTCTAAACGGGTTTCATTAATTTTTTCACTTACATGATTAAGAGATCGAGTGATGTATTTGGAAAGAAAATAGGCAAGAGCAATGGCAATTAGAAGCATCACCAAATAGGCTAACCCCATCCGTTTTAAGTTTTCCTCGAGTTCTTTGTTGATGAAATCATCATTGGCAATGTATGGTAAATTTAATATTGCCAATGGTTTGAAGGATGAATCGAGAAGATAAAAGTATGAAGACTGATATTTTGTATCATCTTCAAAAAATTCTTCTATATATCGTTTTTCACTTGAGTTTTTTAAAGTGTCAAGTATTGCTTTAGGTACTTTTGCGTGAGAAGTGTCCTTTAAAAAAGAAGCCTTTGACGATTTTAAAAGGCGTCCATCAAAGTCATAAAAGTAGAGTTCCAGATTATTTACATCCTTTATCTCATAGATTTTCTTTTTAAAGATGAGCGGTATGTTTTCGGTTTCTACGGGATAAGTAGTATTCTTTAAAACGTATTCAATGTTCTTAGTAATAGCCGTCTCTTTCCTAATAAGACGGTCTCGGTGATAGTCTTTAGCTTCTTCTCTGTATTGGAAAATAGTTACTATGGCAATTAATATAGAGGCAATTACAACCAAGAGTAACATGGATAAAAAAATACGGAAACGTAACGATTTGTACAGCCTCATGAATGGGTTTTGTCTTCGGAATATAGCAATAATTGAGCCAATATTGACTAAGTTTTGTTTTCTCTAATCCGTTTATAAAACTTGTAGCCAAGCATAAGGAGTACACTAAAGAGAATAACCCCTACAACCCCGTAGATCCAATTTACAGCGTTTTTCAAGGTGACAAGGAACACGACTGAAAACAATATGATCGTAGCACCTTCATTAAACAATCGCATAAAATTAGAAGAGTGCTTTACCACATCGTTTTGCAATTGTTTGAAGATTTGGTGGCATTTTAAGTGATATATAATTAGCAATACAACAAATCCTAATTTTACTTGCATCCATGCATCGCTTAGATAAAATGGACGAATAACCAGTAACCAAACGGCAAATCCTATAGCTAGAATCATCGAGGGCCAAGTAATGATATACCAGAGCCTTTTTGCCATTATTTTAAACTGATCTCCAAGAATCTCTTTATTCGGAGACGGTTTTTGAAAAGCTTCTATTTGATATACAAAAAGGCGAACAATATAAAACAACCCTGCAAACCAGGTGATCACAAAAATGAGATGTAATGATTTTATATAGTTATACTCCATAGGGCACAAAGATAGGGCAATGCCTACTTATCATCCTCAATAAAAAGATAGTTTAAATTGAGTTGATTAAAGGAGGCATTAAATGCCTTAATCTCTCCCGAAACAAGTTTTTCAAAACTTACTAATTGGGCATTTATTTGCTGACTCAGTTCATTTTTTACTGCGATATCTTGCTGCGTTGGTGGAAAGTCGTCCATTCCCACCAAACTATTGAGGTGTGCCAATTTATTGGTGAGTTTTATTGGAAAATTCAATGGATCTTGACCACTTTGATTTTTTGTTTGGTACAACGCTTTTTCAATTTCTGAAAACTGTTCACTCAGGTTTTTCGCTTTTTCCACCAATTCTTTCACACTGTCATTGTCTTTATATTGTTTCTGAAAGGCGTCGAGTTGAGCAGTTATTTTTCTAATTTTTTTGATGGATTTGTGAGCCTTATCTACCGTAGCATTAATATCCGTTATAAAATCGAATTGCTTTTGCATCCCAGCGATATCAGTTTCTGCGTTTTTATCGGCTGCAATAGAAAAAGACTGTGATTGTGTTTTGCCTTCAACGTCTAAGACAACCTTATAATTCCCGGGTACTGCCTTAGGGGCATTGGTACTTGCCCACCAAAGAATCATTCCTTTAAGACGTTCGGCCCCTTCACCTCTAGTGTCCCAAGAGAATAGATTGGATCCTTTTTCCAAGTTTAGTTTGTTTTCTTTGTGCTTGGTTCCAAATGTTTTAATAGTGTCATTCTTTGCGTTGAGAAAGATGAGAGAAATATCCTTGTCTTTAGGGTCGTCTTTTAGATAAAAATAGGTCAATACCCCCGCTGGATGATTGGTTCCCTCTGTCAAAGAACCAGATCTACCATTTCCACCCATTCTAAATGTCTCTTTTGGTTGAAAAAGAAAGTCGGAATTGGAATGAGTATTTGCCACTTGATGTAATAAAGTGAGGTCGTCAATAATCCATAAACTACGGCCCTGAGTTGCCACAATAAGGTTGTTATCCTTGACAGCTAAATCGGTAATTGGGACAATTGGTAGGTTGAGTTGCAATGACTGCCAACTAATTCCATCATTGAATGAAATATACATGCCAGTTTCTGTACCCGCATACAAGATTCCTTTTTTTGTTTTGTCTTCTCGTAAAACGCGAGTAAAGTGTTCTGATGGGATACCATTAGTGATTTTTTCCCAAGATTTTCCGTAGTCTGTCGTTTTATAGAGGTATGGATTAAAATCTCCTGTTTTATACTTGGTCCCAGCAATATAGCAGGTGCCTGCGTTGTATTTTGAAGGTTCAATGCTATTAATCATCATCCATGCTGGCATTCCTTTAGGTGTGACATTCTCCCAGTTCTTACCACCATCTTTAGAAACGTGAACTAGGCCATCATCACTCCCTGTCCATAACAAACCTTCCGTGATTGGGCTTTCGGCAGCGGCAAAAATAGTACAGTAATACTCTACCGATGTGTTGTCTTGGGTAATAGGCCCTCCAGAAGATCCTAATTTTGTGGGGTCGTTTTTAGTGAGGTCTGGACTTATTACTTCCCAACTTTCACCTTCGTTAGTGGTTGCATGCAGATGATTGGAAGCAGTATATAACTTCTTTGGATTGTGAGGAGAAAAGAAAATAGGGAAGTTCCATTGAAAACGATATTTCATATCTTCCGCTCCATGTCCCATAGGGTTGTCTGGCCATACACTAATGCTGCGTACCGTATTGTTTTTATGGTTATATCGAGTTAAGAAACCGTCATAACTCCCTCCATAAACAATGTCATTGTTTTGAGGGTCAATTGCAATATGGGCGCTTTCACCTCCGGCAGTGCTTTCCCAGTCACTATCATCTATATTCCAGCCTTCAGTTCGATGAGGAATCCTGATGGTACTATTGTCCTGCTGAGCGGCGTAAATTCGATATGGAAAAGAATTATCCGTAGTCACCCTATAAAATTGAGAAGTAGGCTGATTGTGATAAGTGCTCCAAGTCTCTCCGCCATCATAAGTAACTTGTGCTCCACCGTCGTCACCAATGACCATTCGTTCTGGATTTTCCGGTGCAATCCATAGATCGTGATGATCTCCATGTGGTGCATTATAAGTTTCATACGTCTTACCACCGTCTGTACTTTTATGATATCTCACATTGAGCACGTACATAACATCTTCATCTTTTGGGTCAGCGTAGATGCGAGTATAATACCACGCACGTTGACGTAATTTACGTTCACTATTTATATTAGTCCAGGTTTCGCCTCCGTCATCACTTCTATAAACTCCTCCTTTTTCTTTATTCTCAACAATAGCCCAAACACGTTCACTATTTGCAGGAGAAACGGTAACACCTATAATTCCTAAGGTATCTTTTGGGAAACCTTTATTGGTTGATATTTCCTTCCAAGTTTCACCGCTATCGGTACTCTTCCAAAGTGCAGATCCGTCTCCGCCACTACTCAAACTATAAGGAGTTCGTCTTACGTTCCAAGTGGAAGCGTATAAGATTCTTGGATTATTAGGGTCCATATGAAGATCTACAGCACCAGCATTTTCATTAGCGAATAGGGTGCGTTTCCATGAGACACCACCGTCCGTACTTTTGTATACGCCTCGCTCCTGCGTTGGCTTATAGATATTACCTAAGACAGCCGCGTAGACTGTATTATGGTTTTTAGGGTGAACAACAATTCTTGGTATATGTCGTCCTTTTTCTAGACCACTTTGGGTCCAGGTTTTACCTGCATCTTCGGTTTTCCAAACTCCATAACCAGATGAGACATTTCCACGAACTGTCTTTTCTCCTCCTCCAACGTATATTACATTAGGATCACTTTCTGATACTTCAATAGATCCAACAGAACCTCCAAAAAAACCGTCACTGATATTGTTCCAACTTCTTCCACCGTCTAGGGTTTTCCATACGCCTCCGCCTGTGGCTCCAAAATAAAATAGATTTGGCTTATTAGGGACGCCAGTAACCGCACAACTTCTCCCTCCTCTAAAGGGCCCAATGAGTCTGTATTCTAATGCGTCATATAATTTTTCGTCTTGTGTCTGCGCTTGACTTCCTTCAGAAAAAAAAGAAAAAATGAAACTCAATATAAACGCTAGACTAAGAATGGGGTAGGATTTCATACGGTTAGTTTTAATGGAATTTTAATGATAAGAATTATTCAATTAGCTCATCATGTATGCGAAAAGGAATATGATAGGTAAGTGG
>JAHZIZ010000035.1 GCA_022601215.1 Bacteroidota bacterium | reverse complement strand
CTAACACTGCTTGTAGGCTTGGAGTTGATAGTTACACCTATTTATTCTAATCAGCTGTAAATGCTGATTTTTCTTTTTCTCATGTTTAAACGATCCAACAATTACGTGTTTCTACCTAATTCATAATTAATTGATTTAAAGTAGCTTAGAGCTCCTTAATTCAACAGCTTACAAATTACCTACTTAGAGCTTCTATTTTGAATCTTAATTTTAGAGTACCTAATGCGCACAAAAAGTTTTTCATCTGGCCACGATGCTCAAACTATAGTTATAGGATGTGATAACCATGCAACTCTTGCAGTTATTCTTGAACGTCTAGAAAATTGTACGAATTATAATTTAATAAGTGTTGTAAGGGTTTCAGATTTAATCAGGATTATAAATTCGGTTCACCCGGCACTTATTATTTTAAATTATAGAAACAATCAATTGGTTCAAAATAATCTATGCGATTTTATAAATAAACCCAAAATGCCGTTATTGTATCTAACCCATAAGCATGAGATACGCAGCTTAAAATGGGATTTAAAGAGTTCGGTATTTACAATGCCATTGGAGTACTTGCACATTCAAAATCATTTAGCACTAAGAGTAAATTCAGTTTTAATTCTAAAGGATCAACCCAATGAAGATTCAAGGGAGCGTTCCTTTGCAAGAGAATCCATTGGTAAAAATTTTTTAAACCATAAGAAAAATCTGAGTCGATATGTGTTAGAACTTGATCAGAAAGTACGAACATTGCGAAAAGTAAAGGATCGAATCAAAGGTATTTATTCGGATGTGAATGATCCCACAAGACAAAAATTAATGTCTATTGTTAATTCAATTAAAACCTCTACTACTGATTCCAAACATTGGGATGATTTTAAAATTTACTTCGAGAGTACTACTCCAAAGTTTTTAGATACATTATCCAGCATACATCCAGATCTCACGGCAAAGGATATAAAATATTGTTGTTATCTTAAAATGAGCATGTCCAATAATGATATTGGACATATTTTAGGCATCAATAATGAAAGTGTCAGAACCCATAAATACAGACTCAAAAAAAAGCTGGACATACCTCGTGATGAAACACTTCAAAATTATATCAAGTCCATCGCCTAGTTTTACCATTTATCTATAGGTCACTATAAGGCATTATATGAATGTCTACGATTTGTCTACGATAATTTACAATTCATTAAAAATGTGCATGATTCGTATACACTAAAACTTTAACGCTACCACATCTTACTTATAACTTTACTACATGATATTTCGAAAGGTTTCCTTTTTATCATGTAGTACGCAAAGTTATGATTGAAAAAGCACTTCAGTTTACCAACACTGTTTTGGAGGAATACCTCCAGAATAAAATGGGCTTAGATGAAAAGAAAGTCGTACTCAATAATGTTATAGATCCGGATGGAGCTATACCAAGTAAGAATGCAAATAAGGTTGTTTTGTCTTTAATTAATGTAGCTAAAGAGACCGTAAAACCATTTTATAACAGGCAAACGAAATTACAAAACGGTAATTTCTCTCACATGGCGCCAATTGAAAAATATAACCTTCACATTCTTAGTTCGTCCAACTTTGATGACTATAGAGAGTCACTAAAGTTTTTAAACGAGACCATTTTATTTTTCCAAATTAATGGTGCTATTGATGCTAGTTCTTACTCTAGTTTACCAATCGGCCTAAGAAGATTAGAATTTGAAATCGAAAAGATTGATTACCATCAAACACATAGCCTATGGAATGCCATGGGAGCTAAATACCAACCTTCTGTAATTTATAAAATGAGATTAATTACGTTGAATCCAAATGAAGTTGACGCTTTCGATTCGGCAGTGAAGACAACCAAAACATCCATAACGTCCTAATGATAAACGATTATAAAATAGTATTCAATGTAACAGTATCGCATACCTATTTTGCTCAAGATATCTGCAAAGGGTTAGACTTTAACCCGAGCGAATATACGGCGGAAATAATGCAGAGGTTTAATTTAAGAATTGGGAATGACAAATCTGGGTTTTCATTATATGCACAGCCCAATGGTTCTATTTTAGACTTTTTGAATTATTTAGATGAGGTTGCTGATCAGTCTTATTTTGAATTTGAAATCCAATCCATAGACCCTAATTTTTATAGCTATACCAACTTCCCAATAGATTGGGTAGGCACATCTCTTTATAACAGTGAATACCTAGCAAATGAATCGGTAGATGGAGTTGTTTTTTTAAAAGAAGATCTATCCTCATCATCCAGTCAAACCACGAATGTAATAAGACTAAAGGTTCATTTTAATGACTTAATTAAGAGCCATGAAACAGATCAGATCGTTTCGTTTGAAATTAAATTTCAGGCTAGGGCGACACAATGGCAATACTACATTATTAATAATGGGCCTCAACAATTTAATAATCTTAAAATTACTGGGAGGTCCAATATAACCTTTGAAGGTCCAAAAGAAATCTTATTACAGAATGAGCAGACCGCTTTACTATTTTCTTCTGAAGGACCATTAATTCCCTTAAGCGAGATTTCCTTGTATAGTTTTGATTTGATGGACGACGCTATAGCGGCATTAGATACGACAGCTCATGAACCTATAAGTGGAACGGTTGTTTTGTCGGGACTCCCAAATCCAAATGTTACTTCTTTTGGTATTGTAGAATTGGAAGGAATAAAACAGGTGACATCACCTATGTATATATATGTATAACTAATTAAATAAACATTATAATTTTATGAACGATTTAGCAATTAAATCTCCAGGTGTTTACATTAACGAAATAAATGCGTTCGGAAATTCCGTAGTACCAGTTGCTACCGCCGTGCCAGCGTTTATTGGTTACACACCACAGGCCATATACGAAGGGAAATCGTATACGAATGTACCGCAAAAGATTACGTCATTCGCAGAGTTTCAGGCAATTTATTGTTTTCCTGACCCCAGCCCTCCGGCAAGTCCGGCAAAACAATACAATCCCGAATACTACTTGGTTGCAGAAAAAAGCCAACCTGAGAAAGGGGATTATATGTTAATAGATGGCACCTACTATTCCATAGTTCCAGACCCAAATACTATCTACTATTTATACAACAGTATTAAGTTGTTCTATGATAATGGAGGAGCGGATGCTTACATTGTATCAGTGGGATCTTATGGTCCTCCATCTGGTAAGCCAATGACCCCGGGTGACCAAATTTTAAATCCTAATGTTCAGGTAAACGATTTGATGGGTGGTTTGGCACTACTTAAGAATGAAGTGGAGCCAACCATGTATATCTGTCCTGAGGCAACCTTATTATCGGTAGGAAATAATGGAATGCTCATGCAGGAAATGTTACTTCAGAATACCGAAATGCAAACAGCCATAAGTATTTTCGATATCATAGGAGGTAGAAATCCCGATCCTATTTTATATACGAACGATATTGAGGCGTTTAGAGATAATACTGGCGTAAATGGACTTAACTATGGTACTGCCTATTATCCTTTTATAGGTACCACGATTATGCAAACCACAGATATTGATTACACCAATTTATTTGGCGGTGATGTGGCACAACTGGCCGCAGTACTAAACCCACCGGATAACCCAAATGAGAGTGTAGCTAGTATAATCTCCAATATTCAGAACGATGCTTCTGGTTTGACTGTAGAACAAAATAATAATGCGCTAACTATTGCGAGTACTACTTATGGATTAATTATAAAGCATGTGCTAGCAGATGCAAACATATTACCTCCGAGTGGAGGTATGGCAGGTGTAATTACGAAAACAGATAATGAAGTTGGACCATGGCAAGCACCAGCAAATACTAGTATGGTGGGTGCATCTACGTTGCCAATTAGGTTGTCAGAAAGTGAACAAGGGAATTTAAATATGGACGCCGTTTCTGGAAAATCCATCAATGCCATTCGAACTTTTAACGGTATAGGGATCCTAATATGGGGTGCAAGAACTCTAGATGGAAACAGTCTCGATTGGAAATATTTACCAGTAAGACGAACCATGACATTTCTTGAGCAATCCTGCAAGCTAGCGTGCCATCCTTATGTATTTGAGCCTAATGTGAAGAACACTTGGGAAGCTGTAAAATCAATGATTGGAAGTTTCTTGACAACAGTATGGAAATCTGGTGGTCTTCAAGGTGCGAGCGCATCAGACGCCTTTTCTGTGGAATGTGGTTTAGGAAGCACAATGACTTCAGAAGATTTATTAAGCGGATTCATGAGAGTCACGGTAAAAGTTGCAGTAGTACATCCAGCAGAGTTCATTGTTTTGACCTTTGAGCAGGAAATGGCAACATCAAGTTAAACACAATAAATAATTAATATAAAAATATAAAATTATGGCAACAGATACAGGTGTCGCAGAAGGCGCAACATGGCCAATGCCTAAGTTCAGATTTGAAGTCGACCTAGGAACAGAATTGAAAGGGGTTGCCTTTCAAGAAGTCTCAGGTATGGAAGCTGAAAATCAGGTAATTGAATATCGAAAAAGTAATAGTCCGCTTTTTTCAACAGAAAAAATGCCAGGAATTGTAAAATATGGCAACGTCACCATGAAAAGAGGTGTATTTGTTAATGATAATACTTTTTGGGACTGGCAGGCCGAAATTAAAATGAACACTATAACCCGACGTACCGTACTTATTAAGCTACTGGACGAGAATGGGGATGTCACAATGCAATGGACGTTAAACAATGCTTGGCCCACTAAAATAAGCAGTACAGATCTTAAATCTGATGGAAATGAGGTAGCCGTAGATACGCTGGAGATAGCGCATGAACAATTAATTGTTACTAATGGCAAATCCAGCTGATTATACGGTATATCCAGTTGGTTTCCGATTCGAGCTTTCATTTCAAGGGGAAGATTCTGCCTTTCAGGAGGTTTCGGGTCTTTCTAAAGAACTAAATGTTGAAGAGGTCGTCTGTGGGGGAGAGAATAATTTTAAGTATAAACTCCCCACCGGCTCCGTAAGTCAGAATCTAGTTCTTAAAAGGGCTATCATACCGGTAGGATCGAAACTTATGAATTGGTGTGCAAATACATTGGATCAGGGTTTGGTATTAACAATCGTACCCGAGAAAGAGGTCATTTTAAGCTTATTAGACGAGCAGAATGATCCGTTAATGCAATGGACTTTCGCTGGAGCTTATCCTGTGAAATACAGTATATCAGATTTTAAATCAACAGGAAATGAGGTAGTTATAGAAACCATAGAATTAGCATATACTTTTTTCAAGGTATCTAAAAGCACTGACTATTCAGGACTCTTTAAATCAAAATAATGCCAATAGAAATACGAGAACTTGTTATAAAAACTGAAATCCGATCTAGTCAACCTTCGGATATGACGGAAATACCTCGAGATGAACTTCGAAAAATAAAAAAACAACTGCTTCAAGAGTGTAAAAAATTAATTATAGAACACACTAGGAGAAGCGCTTATAAGCGTTAATATGAGTAATTCAAATGAACTTTTACCATTAATACTGACTGGTTATAAAGATGAAAACTTTCTAACCAAAGTTTCGGAAAAACCTGATGAATATAAGGTTATGATTAATCCGGAATCAATTAAATGGTCAAGAAAAATTGATTATAGCGAAGAGGAGGTCGAACCTGGTTCGATGGCTCCTTCTCAACCTTATAAAGATACACCTAATGATGTTTTGAGTTTCGATATTGTTATTGACTGCACAGGAATTGTAGATTCCGACCGCTTAGACATGAAAACTGAAATTGCCAACTTAGAGAGCGTGGTATTCACTTATAACGGGGAAATTCACCGACCTAATTATGTGAAAATTCAATGGGGAGATAATTTAATGTTTAACAGTGTCCTTAAAACCTTTGATACAACCTATACACTGTTTAAACCCGACGGAAGTCCATTAAGAGCGAAAATATCTTTGAGTTTTGGAGAGTATATTTCTCCATCTAATGTAAAAAAAGAGGAAGGCGACGAATCCCCAGATGTTAGCCATTTGGTTACAACAACTCACGGTGATACACTACCTCAATTATGTGTAAATGTTTGGAATGATCCTACATATTATGTACAAGTAGCCAAGTATAATTCCCTTAATAAATTTAGAAATTTGGATCCAGGAGAGCAGCTAGTCTTTCCTCCCATAATTCAACCAACATCATGAGCGCCTCGACTGAAATAGCTACTGGAGGACTCACTACTTTTTCTGTAAAGGTTGGAGGCACTACTATTCCAGACGAAACGCGAGTTTTGTCCATAATGGTGGATAAAGCTGTTAACCGGATAGCGACAGCGAGAATTACCGTCATAGACGGTGATGTGACGAAGGGCACTTTTGAGGCGAGTTCATCTAGTACGTTTATTCCTGGGGATGAAGTGGTCATAGAAGCTGGATACGACACTAAAAATTCGACCATTTTTAAAGGTATTATTACAGGTCAAACGATTAGAATAGATGAATTATTAGGATCGGCATTGATCATTGAATGCAGAGATGTTGCGGTTAAAATGACCGTTGGAAGAAAGAGTCTTACATTCTCTAATAAAACTGATAGCGATATCATGTCATCCATTTTAGGGAAGTACTCAGACATGACGACATCGGTATCCACAACAACTACAGAATGGCCTCAACAAGTTCAGTATTATACGACGGACTGGGACTATGTGTTAGCCAGAGCCGAAGCAAATGGAATGATAGTTACCACCATTAATGGAACATTGTCCATTCAAAAACCCAATGATGATACAACTTCTGTCTTGGAACTTGAGTATGGAAATAATCTATTGGAGTTTAATGCAGATTTAGATGCGATCTCCCAACTTGGTGCGGCCAAGGCAAGTACCTGGGATTATAAATCTCAGGAAATTACAGATGGAGAGAGCAGTAATGATTATGCTGGCCCGGGGAATCTATCTTCCAAAACCTTGTCCGAAGTGGTTGGACTTTCAGATTATGTCTTACAAACATCTGCACCATTGGAACAGAGCGACCTTACCAATTGGTCGAAAGCGGCTTTAATAAAAAGTGAGTTTGCTAAAATTCAAGGAACCGCTCGATTTCGAGGTACTTCGGAAGTAGACCCTGCTAAATATATCACATTGGCGGGATTAGGGGATCGTTTTAATGGAGATCACCTTATTTCGAGGGTGATACACACTATTGAAAATGGAAGATGGACTACTCTAACTCATATTGGATTGTCAAATATTTGGTTTACGGAAGAACCAAATGTTATGGCTCCACCTGCATCTGGTTTACTTCCAGGCGCTCGTGGATTGTTTAATGGTACCGTTAAAAAAATGTATGAAGACCCTGACAATCAATTTAGAATTCTTGTGGATGTTCCTCTATTCGATCAAAATGGAGAAGGAATATGGGCACGATTGACCAACTTTTATTCTACCAATGGTGCAGGTGTGTTTTTTTTACCCGAAGTGGGAGATGAAGTCATCATTGGGTTTTTAAATGAAGATCCAAGGTTTCCAATTATTCTAGGAAGTCTATATAGTAGTGATAAGGTTAAACCATTCGAAGGGCTAAACCCCAATGAAAAAAATAGCATGAAAGCCATAGTATCGAAGTCGGGGATCTATTTGGAATTTGATGATGAAAACAAGGTGCTAACCATTACAACGCCAGAGAAGAATACTGTCATTCTAAGTGACAAGGACAAACAAATTAGTATCGAAGACCAGAATAACAACAGCATAGTAATGTCTGACAGTGGGATTGTCATGAAGAGTGAAAAAGACATCAGTATTGAAGCAAGTCAATCGCTTACGCTAAAAGGAGATCAGGGAGTTACCATTGAGTCCTCAACAGGTGATGTGAGTACGAGTGGTATGAATGTAAAAACAACTGCGGATACTCAATATTCAGTAAACGGCGGTGAGACTGCACAAATAAATAGTAGTGCCGAGTTGACGATTAATAGTGGAATGATAATGATAAACTAAAAAATATGCCACCAGCAGCCAGACTTACCGATTTTCATGAATGCCCTATGCAGACTCCAGCTGTGGTACCCATCCCTCATGTGGGAGGTCCAGTAGTGGGACCTGGAGAGCCAACAGTCTTAATTGGAGGCTTACCTGCGGCAAGAGTTGGTGATATGTTAGTTTGTGTTGGCCCCCCAGATAGTATTGTTATGGGATCCGCTACGGTACTAATTGGAGGCGTACCAGCGGCAAGGATGGGTGATTCAACCGCTCATGGTGGAGAAATAGTTTTAGGCGATGTAACTGTAGAAATAGGTGGATAAAAAATTAGATAAACGACAAAATCATTTTCTGGGCTCAGGATGGGCGTTTCCGGTGACATTTTCAGCTGGAAATAGCTTGTTACAAGTAAACCAATATGAAAATAACATCAATGATAACATAGATATTATCCTACAGACCCATCTGGGCGATCGAATAATGGAACCATCTTTTGGTGCTGGGTTGCATCAATTTATGTTTAAAAAGATGAATGCGACTTTAAAAGGACGCATTGTAGATACCGTGAAGACTACATTACTACTTAATGAGCCAAGAATTAAAGTAAAAGAAGTGACAGTAGTATTTACAGATGTTCAAAACGGAATAGTGTCAGTAACCATTGCGTATATTTTTAATCAAACAAATACTAGATATAATTATGTTTTCCCATTTAATATAAAAGAAAAAACAGGCAGTTAATAACAATGATGACAATTGATCAAAATAAAGCATTACGTATAATAGAGAAGTCTCTAATTCCGGGAAAATCATTGATTGACGGAAGAAGTGAGATGGATCGCTTAAACTTTTTGGTCAAATATGCATCTGTTATCAATTTTTACGATCGAGACAATAAACAACATGGTAATTGGATTCCTTTTCTGTTAAAAGATCCCATATTTCTCTTGGCGTATATTTCAAAAACAAAGTATGCAGATATGCATGGACTTTACTTGGATACTTGTCAGAAATTGGACTTCATTTTTGATAAAAATATAGCTGCTGATGATGAAGACACGAAGAACACCATTGGACAACTCATTGATCAATTAATAGGAATCTTCAAACAGATTGAAAGATGGACCTATTATATGCAAAACACAGACAAGAAGTACGATCTAAAAAAATATGTAATTGATGGAATTAAGTTTGATTACAGTCCGTATTTCTGGGCAATATTAGGTTTGCAGGATCAACTGATAATCGATCATTCCATAAAGATGTTATCTCCTGTAATTTATAAAGAGTTTGAATCGTATGATGAAAAAATATGGAAAGAAGGAAAAAATGTAGGTCCATATTGGAAAGTGCTAGAGCTTATAACTCCAGATAAAACTTTTGAAAGTCTGAAAGATATTCCATTAAGTAATATATATGCTTCACTCACGATGGTGGGAGATAAACTTTTTGACTTTTTAAAGAAAAGTGTGCTGTATTCGGTAAAGGAATTTAATCAACTAAAAAAAGAGCAATCCAAATTTCCAGATACTGTCCTTTTGAGAGTGTTTGTAAATTTATTAGAGATTCAACAACAGCAGTTAAATGCTATTGCCAAAAAACATCTCAAATTTTATTATCGGGATATTTTAAAGCAACGCCCAAATGTGGCATCACCCGATACGGTATTAATTGCGGCCAATTTAGCTAAAACAACTGAGGAGTTTGAGCTGCTTGAGGGAACTTTATTTGATGCTGGTTTGGATAAGGATAAAAATCCTATCCTTTTTGAATCTGAAGGAGAAACAAATTTAAATCCCGCGGCCATTACCGATGTATATACATTGTATGCCCCTAAGGACACGAAGGGATATTCGAAACTACTACTTAAAAAAATACCCGATACAGCAAAAGTTAAAAAAGATGCAAATGGGAAAATGCAAACTTGGTCAACATTTGGTGCTGGAGACAACGCTAATGATAAGGCGTCTTCAATGGGACTTGCATTTGGATCTCCTATGCTGCTTTTAAAAGAGGGCAAGCGAAAAGTGACTCTAACCCTTACATTTACCGAAGCGATTAATTTCAATGTATTCACTTATGGAAAGTTTTATTTTAGTACTGAAACGAATTGGTTAGAAATTCCGCTACAGGATAAAGTGCCGTGCGAAAAGAATGAAATTTCAGAACAATGTGTTCTTACCTTTAACATTGACGCTTCTGAAGCGAGTATTGAGGCATTTAAAACGAATCCTGATGGCTTGGACTGCTCTTGGCCTATGTTTAAAATAGCCTTTGACCAATTTTATAGTCTTTCGCAGCCTCCCGTTATAAAAACTATTCAAATTGATGTTGAAGTTGATAAACTTAAGTCCTTTCAATTGTATAATGATCAAGGATCTTTAAGTACGGCAAAACCTTTTAAGTTGTTCGGATCTGCACCAGATGTTAGCAGTAATTTTATCATAGGGAGTTCGGAAATTTTTAGCAAACCATTCAACTATTTAGTAATTCAATACGAATGGGATAAATTACCAGATACCAAAGATTTTTCAAATTATTACAATCAGTATAATAAGTATTTGGATCACATTTACGATACGGTTAAGGTTGATGATGGAGGATTTTGGCATTGGTTAACATCTTTGGGTAGCAGTCAGGACAAGGATGATGAGAATGAAACAACATATAATAATACTGCGTTTAGAGTGGATTTTCGCCGACTAGAAGGTGGAACATGGAGTAAGTTTGATGTAGATTTTGTAAAACAGACTTGTGATATTTCTCAGGGTGAGATTACTACTTGCACAAATTATGATGAAGGTGCGACTATGTCGACTGACTCTAAGAATGATGATTCACTTCTTATGTATGGAACGGGAACCGGAAGTGGCGATACGGTTGCGGATAATGAACTCAACGCCTATAGCTTCTTTTGTTATCAACAATCTAATGAGAATCTTTCGTCTCTTAAGGCTACACAAGTGCCATCCTATGTGATGCCTAACATCCAAAATTTGGATTTAAAATATTCGGATAAGAGTATGGCTGGGTTTATGAAAATGTCTCTGTTTGGACCTCCTAGCGGATTTGGGGGTGATTTATACGCCAAGGTTGTATCGGCCGTTTCTCTATACAATGCTGCATCGATTTCAAGACCAACAACCAGTACGGCAACGTTAGAGCCGTCACCAAACCCTCCCTATATACCTACGGTAAATGCATTTACCGCTAAATACAGCGCCACCATTCAGTATGAATTAGATGGAGTGCCCGGAGGTTATCCCATTCAATGTTTTTCGTATTCGCTTTTTCAAAATTATATGAGTTATGATAGTTCGGCCAATGATACAGCGTATATACCCAATATAGATGATTCAATAAACAGTGATCAATCGGCTAGAAATGGAGTTATATTGTTTCCTTCTTTTAAGTATAATGGATCTCTTTTTATTGGATTTGAAAATCTTGTTGCTCCTGGAGAAATTAATCTTTATTTCGAATTGGCTCGTCAGCTTGGTAACACAAGAGAGGACTTAAATAACTTGAATTATTCGTATTTAAGTACAAATGGATGGAAGAAATTAAATGTGCTGTCCGATGGGACGAACAATTTTAGCTGTCCGGGGATTATAAAAATTAATACCGAAGAAAATATCACAACGGGTGGAGTTGTAATGCCTTCAAATAGATACTGGTTTTCAATCTCGGTAGTAAAGGCGAATGCTTATGCCGAAACTGCATTTCTAACAACAAATGGAATACAAGTAACAAGAGCGGGGACGTCCTATGTAAAGCTTAAGACCAAACCTAAAATAGAAAGCAATGTCATTACCAAAACATATACTGCAGTGCCTCAGATTACTTCAGTGGTACAGCCTTTTCCTTCCTACGGTGGAACAGCTGCGGAAACCAAAAAAATGATGAATAGGCGTGTAAGTACACGACTTAAGACAAAAGGTAGACTACGTACTTCTGAAGATTACTTCAGAATGATAAAACAAAAATTCCTCGATGTATACTATTGTAAGACAAGCTACAATTCTATTTCCGAAGTGACTACAGTTTACGTTGTAAAGGAATTTGACGATTGGACAGATCCCAATGCTTTTACGCCATTGGTTAGTACATGCACTGAAAGCGAAATACACAATTTTGTGAATGAGAATTCATCACCTTTTTCTGAAATAACTGTGTCCAATTTCAACTTAGAATTTGTGGTGGTCAATCTAAATGTTACAATAAGCAGTGGACTTGATGAAATGCAAATTCAGCAAAGAATTGGTCATTCACTGGATCTTTTTCTTTCTCCTTGGATAAAAAGTGATGAATCACAGGTTTCCATTGACACCCCAATAAATACACATCAAATTATTGAATTAATAAAGAACATTGATGCTGTTTTAGAGGTGACAGATGTTAGTTTTCTTACCTATATCCTTAGTGAAGATGGTAGTACTTGTACCGTTATAGATAAAAATGTTCAGGTTATTACTCCGAGAAAGGGCTCCCTATTTGTGTCTTCTCAGTTTTATGATCAAATAACCTTTAAAACAGCTCAATGAGTAAGGCTTATTACATAGTAGACACAGAATTACCTATTAGCCAGAATTTTCGCTTGCTGAAGGAAGAGGGGTTGGCATATATTCAAGCGATAAGTGGAAATGAGTGGACCAATCTTAATACTTCAGACCCAGGAGTTACTATTTTAGATCAATTGTGCTATGCGCTAACGGAGCTTGGATATTGCAATGATTTTCCAGTTAAAGACATCCTCACAGACAAGGATAATAGATTGAAAGTTAAGCATCAGTTTTATCACCCCGATGGAATTCTTACTACCACACCAATTACAATTGTTGATTATAGAAAGTACGTGATAGATGGTATTGACGGTGTGAAGAACGTTATTATTACACCAGTCAAGAAGGGATGTTGTTCTTTAAATGGGGTGTACAGAACCTACTTTCTAAAAAAACCAAGCCTTACCAATACGAAGGCTATTGAATCCCTGCCAGATGAGGTATTCTATTTATTGAATACAGCTCGAAATTTATCGGAGTCATTTTTATTACCCCAGCCTTTATCCTCTAAAGCTTGCTCTTTGTCAGGACGCATTGATATTGAGACTATTAATGGCTTAGGACACTTATTGGAGCAACTTCAGGAGTGCATAAATGATTTTATTTTTCCCAGTGTTCCTCAATATGGTTATGACGAACTTTTGGAGTTGGGGGAAACGACCAATGATGTTTTTAGTGGACCGATACTTAAAAATGGTTGGATAAGAAATGAGGAATTAGGGGACAAGAAAAACTGTG
>JAHZIZ010000309.1 GCA_022601215.1 Bacteroidota bacterium | reverse complement strand
GTTGAATGGAACAACAGTAATTTTGGACCTATCTATATTCCGCAAGAGGGAAAAACAGTAGCAATCACTATTGAAACAGTCGACTTTTACAAACGTATTATTGAAGTCTATGAAGGGCTAGAAAAAGGAATTGAAAATAAAATAACGACTTCTGGCAATCAAGTATTACTAAATAACAATCCCATAACCGAATACACTTTTAAACAAGATTACTATTGGATGATGGGTGATAATAGAGACAACTCTCAGGATGCGAGAGCCTGGGGTTATGTACCATACAGCCACGTAATGGGTAAACCTGTTTTTGTATGGCTGAGTTTAGATCAAAACAAACGTTGGTTAAATAAAATACGCTGGGATCGAATGTTTACAACCGTAGGCGGCAGCGGAGAACCTGTCTCTTACTTCAGATACTTTTTAATAGCGCTAGTGGCATGGCAAGGTTTCCGATTCTTTAGAAGAAAAAAGAAGACCAAGGTTAAACAATAACCGCTTTTAAGTAGTTGGTTCTAAGACACCATCGGTTATGAAAGAAATCCTAATTCACCCTTCCTATTTTCCATCCATTGCCCATATGGTGGCCGTGGCTCAGGCAACTAAGGTGGTGTTTGAAATGGACGACAACTACCAAAAACAAACCTACCGTAATAGGGCCTATATTGCCCATGCAAATGGAAAACTTCTGCTCAATGTCCCCATTAAACACACCAAAGATGGTCAACGACAAAAGACAAAGGATGTTCTAGTAGAAAATGATTTTCCATGGCAAATGCACCATTGGAAATCCCTTCAGAGTGCATATCGCACTTCCCCATTCTTTGAATATTATGAAGATGATATTGCACCTTTGTTTTTAGAATCGACCACAGGACTTGTTGCTCACAACCTAAAAGCCTTTCATCTATTATGTGAGTTGATTGGCATTGAAGTGAAAGTAGCATTCACTTTAGAATATTTTAAAAATCCCGACCAAACAGATCTGCGTCACCTAATTGACGCTAGGCGAGAAAAGACATATCCCTTAGATACTTATACACAGGTGCTTGAAGCCAATCATGGGTTTTTACCTAATATGTCCATATTGGACCTGCTTTTTAATGAAGGTCCCAATGCCCTAAACTATTTAGAAACACAACAGTTGGATTTTTAAGGCGCCTACCAAGCCAATGTTGCGAAGACAGGATAATGATCTGAAAAAGTCTCAGAGATCGTTTCGAAATGAATCACTTCCCATTGCTCTGGCACTAACACATAATCAATACGCATAGGATACTGTTGAAATTTATAAGTGGTTCCCAATCCATTCCCTCTCTCTAAAAATGCATCTTTCATATCAGTTTGCAATTTGTGATATACATATGAAAAAGGGGTGTTATTGAGATCTCCTGTAAGGATTACAGGATAAGGAGAGCGTTCTTTATGGCCAAGGATAGCCATAACTTGTTCTTCTTGTTTTACAAAACGTTGAGACATTCGACGTTTAATTTTATCACTTCCTCTTTCTTGCAAATAATCAATATTTGGTAAAATCCCCATGGATTGCAAATGCAAATTATAGACCCTCAAAGTATCATCTTTGACAAGCACATCCGCATAAATACTATTATTGTTAGAATCCTCAAAATCGAATTCCCCTTTGTTAACGATGGGGTATTTAGAAAAAATAGCATGTCCTAATTTGATATGTTCATTCTTAAAATGAATTGAACGGTAGGGGTACTCTTCAAAAGTTGCTTCCGTTCCTTTGTAATACTCCTGAAGCACTAAAATATCCGGTGTCTTTTCAGTTAGTAATGTCTCAAGTTGTTGCTTGACATTTTCTTCTGAAGGGTGTTCTTCGTACGCATTAAACAAACGTACATTATAAGACAAAACGGATAAGGAGTTATTAAAATGATTCGCTTCACCTTCCGAAGAAATCTTAAAAAATGAATTAAAACTAAAATAGGTCAATACTAATACCACTAGCGACAGCAAAAACTGTTTTCGCATTCGCAATAACCAATAGACCATAAATAATATATTCACTACAATAAGCGGGGACACAGCAAGACTAAGGAGCGATAAGGTTGGAAACACCGAAGGTGGTAAATAGGGTAAAATAAAGGAAATAAGAAGGAGTAGTGCCGCCAAGACATTACCCCAATGCATAAGTTTCCCCAAAAAACCTAGTTTCTTCAAAATTCGTACTCCTACTTAAGATTCGTTTTTATTCCCCGCATTGAACAGAAAATCCTTTTCAGCCTTCGTTAAACTTTCATAACCGCTCTTCCCTATTTTATCGAGAATAGCATCTACTTTCTGTTGATGAGCTGATTTGTCTTCCTTAAGAGGAGAACGTTTGGATTTAGATTGTGTTGCCTTATTTCTATGTACTTTTTTAAAGGGCTTTTGTTTTCGTGTTTTAAAAAGATTAGCCACTCCATCCATTATCTTTTCGAACCAAAGACCAATATCATTACCCTTCAATAACTGACGCGCATACACAAAACCGAATATAGCACCGCCTAAATGAGCCAACATACCACCAGCATTATTTCCTGAAGTTAGTTGTAAAAGGTCCATGACAATCTTTACAGCTACAATATGCCAGATTTTAATGGTGAAAGTGAAAATTCTAACTTCTGTGTTAGGCGCGTAACTTGCCATAAAGACCATCACAGCCATTACGGCTCCTGAGGCTCCTAGAAGATAGCCACGCGTATTTTCAAAAACAGGAAATAGATTATAGGAAAGAACAAACAACAGGCCTCCCATAATGGCTCCTAAAAGATATACGGTAAGCAAACGCCTTTCAGAAAAGAGGTTCAAAACAATGCGTCCAAACCAATAGAGCCAGAGCATATTGAATAGTATATGAAAGAACCCAAAATGCAAAAACCCATAGGTTAAAAACGCCCAGGGCTGAAGGATAAACTCGCTTACACCATCTGGTAATACGAACCACTTAACAAGATTCTGAGGCTCAATCTGTAGTAAAAAAGACAAGAGACGCACCGCAATAAAAATCACCGCATTAATAGCAATTAGTTTGACAAGTACATTGGCCGTCTTAAATTGATATGAGAGATTATTAGTAGTCATCTAATACCAGCGCTTATTATTAAAACTATTCTTCTTCCAATAATAAGCCATGATAAAACCAAACAAAGCCCCTCCTATATGTGCCCAATGGGCAATTCCTTGGCCCATAAGAGAGTATCCTGTAACTCCAGAAAATAAATCTAAAGCAATGATTGCAGGAATAAAATACTTCGCCTTAATTGGGACCGGTAAAAATATAAGCATTAACGGAGTATTTGGAAACAACATTCCGAAGGCAACTAAAACCCCATAAATAGCCCCTGAAGCGCCTACCGCTGGAATATGATAAGCTTCATAAAAACTTTGAATCTTAGCTTGGGTGATGTTTTCTAAAATAGCAGTATTGAAAGATCCCTCGGTTAAAATACCTTGAATATCGCCAGCGCTCATTCCAATCTGTGTGAGTGCGTCATATACCGACTGAAAATGATAATAATTTACTGCAGAATGAATCAACGCAGCGCCTAAACCCGCAGAAAAGTAGAAAAACAAAAATTTATTTCTACCCCATCTGGCTTCTAATGGAGAGCCAAACATATACAGTCCAAACATGTTAAAAAGGATATGTCCAAAATCACCATGCATAAACATATGCGTAACTGGTTGCCAAAATCTAAAGTTTGGACTTTCAAAATAGTACAAAGCAAACAATCGATCCATCATTTCTGGCATCGCCAATTTGGCCACAAAAAAGAGGATGTTAATAATAATTAAATGCTTAACAGTATCTGTAATTCTTCCCATATTCATAGTCCGCATTAGCGGATATCGTTACATAAATTTTTTATCAAAGTCTGTCGCTTCCATGGTTACCAAAACAGGTCTGTTATCTGGGGACACACTAGGCTCCTTGCATGCAAACAGCTGATGTATTAAATGCTCTTGCGCTTCCTGTTCCATAGAAATACCCGTTTTTATAGCTAACGATTTAGCGAGAGATTTCGCTAAGAGGTCATTCTGACTAAAGCCCGTATCTGGCACTTCATTTTCTAAATCGCTCAACAATTGCTCCAAAATACCAGGCACCGTACTTTCCAGAACTCCGGCTGGTACTCCATTAACCTCTATTTGTTCACCTTCAATCTTAGAAAAAACAAATCCCGTATGTTCTAATTGCTCCTTAATTGTTTGTAATAAGGCTACTTGGGTGGTAGAAAACTGAAATTGCAAAGGAAACAGCAACTGTTGACTCACAGCCTCTTGCACGGTCATATTCTTAAGTAATTCCTCGTATAAAATTCGTTGATGAGCTAAATGTTGATGAATTACCATCATCCCACTTTTAATGGCACTTACAATATATTTATTTTGTATTTGAAAGGTAATCTGAGTCGCTTGAGTTTCGGAATCAGAAAAAAGACTTCCGGTCACTTCATCACTTTCTACTTCCATCTGTGGTAGGTGATCTAACTTACTACCTTGCTCTTCTTTTAACCCAACATATAAAGATTCCCAAGAAGCTCCCATTTCCTTAGTATACCTATGACCTTGCTTAAACTTCTTGCCACCACTATTTGAGTGGTCTTCTTTAAAAGGATTAAAACTCCTATCCACTTCGATAGTTGGCGCAACTGGTGTCTTCTTACTGTACTCATAGGGCGTATCGAAACCGTTGTCCTTATTAAAGTCTAATACCGGTGCAATGCTAAACTGACCTAAGCTATGTTTAACAGTCGCACGTAACATTGCATAGATAGCATGTTCATCATCAAATTTAATCTCTGTTTTAGTAGGATGAATATTAATATCTATGGACTGAGGATCTACGTCTAAGAATAAGAAATATCCTGGGTGAGTTCCATCTTTAAGCAACCCTTCAAACGCTGAAGACACTGCGTGATGTAAATAGGAACTCTTAATAAAGCGGTCATTCACAAAAAAGAATTGCTCTCCCCTACTTTTTTTAGCAAAACTAGGCTTGTGTACAAATCCATGTACTTTCACAATTTCAGTTTCTTCCGAAACAGGTACCAATTTCTCATTTGTCTTGCTCCCAAAAATATTTACAATACGCTGACGAATATTACTCTCAGATAAATCAAATACATCACTCCCATTATGAATCATTTTAAAAGCTACGTGAGGATGCGCTAAAGAAACCCTATGGAACTCGTCAATAATATGACGTGTTTCTACAGGATTACTTTTTAAAAAATTTCGTCTGGCTGGTATGTTATAAAATAGATTCTTGACCGAAAGCATAGTGCCTTTTGGTGTCACTGTGGCCTCCTGACTCGTCACCTTACTACCTTCGATAGTAATTTGGGTTCCAATATCACTAGCCTCAGTTTTTGTTTTTAACTCAACGTGGGCAATAGCCGCAATAGAAGCCAAAGCTTCTCCTCGAAATCCTTTAGAATTAAGGTTAAATAAATCCTCGGCCGATTTAATTTTTGACGTAGCATGACGCTCAAAGCAAAGACGAGCGTCAGTATCACTCATCCCAATTCCATCATCGATTACTTGAATAAGGGTTTTACCTGCATCCTTAATAACTAATTTTACAACAGTTGCTCCAGCATCGATAGCATTCTCTAGTAATTCTTTTACTACAGAAGCAGGTCGTTGCACCACCTCTCCTGCCGCAATCTGATTCGCAACGTGATCGGGTAATAACTGAATGATATCTGCCATCTAATAAGGCTAGGTAAATATGGTTAGGTCAAAATCTATAAACCACAAAAATAATAAGACGAACATGGCAATAATAATGAGTACCGTTTTATTAAACTCTACATTATTTCTGTTTCGCTTGGATTTTCTGGCTTCGCTCCAGTGGGAACTAAAATCGTTTTTATTGAAGGAATCGGCATAGGCGTCAAAACGAGTAGGAAACCTGCTATCGTCTACGTCATCTTTACCGTCGTAATATCTAGGAGTATAATTAAACCTATTATTACTCTTTAACTTCTTTATTAATGTGAATTTTATGGGTCCCATACGCTTGAATTTCAAAGTTACTTAAAATCAAAAACAATGCCGCAAGCGCTATGCTAAAATTTTGACAAAACATTTTTTTGAAAAAGTAGAAACGTTGAGAAGTTTGCTTTGGTGTGCTGGTATTTATGCGAACAACTAAAACTTGGCATCTTTTCTCAGCTGTGCCATTTTAATAGCAGCTATAGCAGCTTCAGTTCCTTTATTTCCATGCTTACCGCCACTACGGTCTATTGATTGCTGACGGTTATTATCTGTAAGAACGCAGAAAATAACTGGAATATCTCCCTTAACATTTAAGTCTTTAATTCCCTGTGTAACCCCTTCACAGACATAATCGAAGTGTTTGGTTTCACCTTGAATAACATTCCCAATAGCAATAATAGCATCTAGCATATCATAACTCTCACCTATTTTCTTACAACCATATATCAACTCAAAACTTCCAGGAACGTTCCAGCGGACGATGTTTTCTTTAATACCGCCACAATCAATAATCGCATTGAAAGCCCCTTGAAACATCCCGTTGGTGATTTCCGGATTCCATTCAGAAACAACAATCCCAAATC
>JAHZIZ010000034.1 GCA_022601215.1 Bacteroidota bacterium | reverse complement strand
ACATTATAGAGCGAACCAAATCCGGTGTTAATTCCGTAAATAGGTTTCCCTCCATCTTTAATTTTCTGCTGAAGATAATCGTAGGATTTATTAATATTTAAAATGGCTTCTTCTGAAAGAGAAATAGTCGTATTGCTATCCGTGAGCTCCTTTATAACGCTAAGAGAAAGTATTTCGCTACTTATATAATGAATACTGGGCATGTGGTTTGGGTTGTTTCTCACAAAAATACCATTTTCTGTTACGATTTTCATAATTTTTCTAAGAAGCAAAAATAAAATTCTATTTTAGCAGAAACCAAATAAGAACAGAATGAAAAAATTGCTCATTTTAGGTATTGCAACGATGTTTGTCGCCTGTAATAATACCGAAGTAAAAAAAGACTATGTTACCTTTTCTGGAAAGATAGAAAACAAGAATAGTGATTCTATCGTCGTATCCAAAAAGGGTTTTAAGAAAGTAATTTCTGCAAACGCCGATGGAACTTTTAGTGACACTTTAAAAGTAGAACCAGACTTCTACACATTTTATGATGGAGGTGAATACACAGGTCTTTTCTTGAAAAATGGTTATGATTTAACCATGAGCTTAAATACTGAAAAGTTTGACGAAAGTGTTAGTTATGTCGGTGACGGTGCCGTAGACAACAACTTTATCGCGGATAAGGCAAGGATGCAAGAAACGTTATTTGATTTTGAAATAGACGACATGGACGAAGCTGCTTTAGACACAAAGTTGGCCGATGTGGAAGCTAAGATGAATGATTTTGTAAGTACGCAACAAGGACTTGATCCTATGGTTACCGAGGACGCTACAAAAAGTATTGGCGAAACTATAAAAGGATATAAGGGATATTTAGGTGACTTAATCGCTTTACGAACCAACCTGCCAAAGGGAGCTCCATCTCCTACCTTCTCAAACTATGAGAATCACGCTGGCGGTGAAACAAGTTTAACAGATTTACAAGGGAAGTATGTATATATAGACGTTTGGGCTACTTGGTGTGGGCCGTGTAAAGCTGAAATTCCACATTTGAAGAAAGTAGAAACGGACTATCACGATAAGAATATCGAATTTGTAAGTGTCTCTATTGATCGTCCAAAGGATCATGACAAATGGATTTCTATGGTAAATGATAAAGAATTAGGCGGCGTTCAACTTTACGCTGATAATAATTGGGAATCTAAATTTGTAAAAGACTATTTCATCAATGGTATTCCAAGATTTATTTTGGTAGATCCTCAGGGTAATATTGTTACTCCTGATGCTCCAAGACCATCCGATGAAAAGCTTAGAAGTATGCTCGATGAATTAATCTAAGTTCAAACTCATTGTTAAAAAACCGCTGATTATAAAATTAGCGGTTTTTTTTATGTCCATTAATCTAATTATTCTTGAGCTTCTTGTGGAGGAGCCTCTTCTTTTCTAAAAAGTTCAATAAATGCGGCGCCAAGATTTGCTATAATATCACTTGCCATTAAAGCTTCGAACCCTTGTGATGCAGTTACAATATTTCCAGCACTACCGTGCAGATAAACACCAAACATAGCCGCCACTTGTGGGTCATAACCTTGGGCAAGTAAACCTGTAATAATACCGGTTAACACATCTCCACTCCCAGCAGTAGCCATTCCAGGATTACCAGTAGTGTTCACAAAGATATCATCTCCAAAGACCGTCATCGTATTCGCCCCTTTAATTACCACCCCCACTTTATGTTCTTTTGAAAAGGCTTTTACTTTGGCAAGCTTGTCATAATCGTCTGTCCATTCACCTACTAAACGCTTTAGTTCTCCAACATGAGGTGTACAGATAGATCCCGAAGGAACGTCTTTCATTGCTTTTGAGTTAGTGGCCAAAATAGTAATGGCATCGGCATCTATAACCATAGGGCTGTTAGTTTCTGAAAGGAGCCTTAAAAACCCTTTAACGGTAACTTCATTTAATCCCATGCCTGGACCTATGCCTATACTAGGAGTTTTAATACTATGAGCGCAGGTCTGCAGAAAATCATCTCCAGTATCAGTGATTACCATCGCTTCAGGCACCGAAGTTTGAAGGATATTTAAGGCAGCACCAGGAACCAATGCTGTTGCTAAGCCTGCACCACTGCGTAAGGCTGCTTTTGTAGCTAACACCATGGCTCCAACTTTTCCTTTACTCCCTCCAACTAATAATGCATGTCCAAACATGCCTTTATGAGCATACTTTTCACGTTGCTTATAAAAGGTCTGCGCCATGGGTTTTATAACCATGCGCGCTAAAGGTGGTGTGGTCATAAGATATTCTGGATCGAGACCAATATCTAATGCTTCAAAGTAAGGTACAAACTTCCCTGTTTCTGGTAGGAAAAATGACAGTTTTGGTGTTTGAAAAGTAAGTGTGTGATTTGCTTTAATCACTGCATCAGTATCCATAATCGCCTCGTTTGCACCAAGCCCGCTTGGAATATCTATAGCTAACTTAAAGGCTTTTTCGTTATTAAGGTATTGAATAAGTGCCTTCACCCAACCTTCGGGAGGACGATTAAGTCCAATTCCGAATAACGCATCTACAATAATATCATCTTGATGAATTTCAGGAAAATCAGCTTCACATGTCATCAAAACAGGCCACTTCTTAGTCACATTCTTAACACGATCGTAATTGATAAGGAAACACTTTGACCGTTTGTCTGTAAAATTAGCCACATACATGGTTACGTTGTACCCACTTTCGATTAGTAAACGTCCCAAGGCCAATCCATCTCCTCCATTATTACCAATTCCGCAGAAAATATGAATAGGAACCTGAGCACCTTGCATTCGTTGGTGCAACCAGTTAAAAATTTGAGTGGCTGCTCGTTCCATAAGATCTATGGATGCAATTCCTTGTTTTTCGGTAGTAATTTTATCAGCCTCGTATAATTGTGCTGCAGAAAATATATTCATAGGAAACTTTATTTCTGGCAAGTTACCAACTTGTTGAAAACAATCAAACAAATACTACGTTAGCTTTTACAGATTCTATAAATTTGCAAACCAACTAAAGAAAACAAGATGAAAAATACTGCCTTATCGACTACACACGAAGCCTTAGGAGCAAAAATGGTTCCCTTTGCTGGATATAATATGCCTGTTTCTTATGAAGGGGTAAATGCTGAACATGAAACTGTCCGCACTAGTGTTGGAGTGTTTGATGTCTCTCACATGGGAGAATTCTTAATCACAGGACCAAATGCACTTGCATTAATACAGAAAGTAACTAGCAACGATGCTTCTAAACTTGTCGATGGTCAGGCCCAATATAGTTGTCTACCAAACACAGAAAACGGAATTGTAGATGACCTAATTGTTTATCGTCTTGAGGCTGAAAAATGGCTATTAGTAGTCAACGCCTCTAATATTGAAAAAGACTGGGATTGGATACGTAGTCATAATACCATGGACGCTGACATGCGCAACCTTTCTGAAGACTATTCACTACTAGCCATTCAAGGTCCCATGGCCGTTGAAGCCATGCAATCACTTACTAGTGAAGATCTAAGTGCTATTAAGTTCTATACTTTTAAAGTTAGTAATTTTGCGGGTATTGAAAACGTAATCATTAGTGCCACGGGATATACAGGAAGTGGCGGATTTGAAATTTACTGCAAAAATAGTGAAGTAAAGCAGATATGGGATAAGGTAATGGAAGCTGGAACAGATTGGGGAATAAAACCTATTGGTTTAGCCGCACGTGACACGTTACGTCTTGAGATGGGGTATTGCCTCTATGGTAATGACATCAATGACACCACCTCTCCCTTAGAAGCGGGACTAGGTTGGATTACTAAGTTCTCCAAGGATTTTATCAATGCTGAGAATCTTCAGAAGGAAAAAGAACATGGGCCAGAAAGACGTCTTATCGCATTTCAATTAGACGAACGTGGCATTCCGCGTCAAGGCTATGATATTGTTGATGGTCAAGGCAAAAAAATAGGAGAAGTTACAAGTGGAACTATGTCTCCGTCCTTAGGAAAGGGAATTGGAATGGGATACGTCCCTACCATTATGAAAGATGTAGGAACACAAATTCACATTCAGATTAGAAAAAACGCTGTACCTGCTACCATTATAAAACTTCCATTTTATAAGGGTTAAGGGTGAATAAGATTCTCATACTTGGCGCCTCAGGATTTATAGGGAATACGTTGTACAAGGAACTTCTCCCCTATTATGACGTATATGGCACCTATGCTAGCCAACAAGGAACCTTCAAAGAGAACCAAGTATTTTTCGAATATAGGGTCGAAGAAGGAGGACTTGATACTATTTTAAACACGGTCCAACCTAACATAATTATTTCATCCCTACGAGGCGATTATAGCGCCCAATATAAGGCTCATGAGTTATTGGTTGAATATTGCCATGCCACTCAGTCTAGACTGTTATTATTATCATCTGTAAATGTTTTTGATGGGGTTGGCACCTTCCCTGCCTACGAAGACTCTCCAACAGATTCACTAAGTGATTATGGCAGGTCAAAGATGGATTTAGAAAAATTAGTCTCGCAACTTCCTAAACAACAGTATTCAATTTTGCGAATCCCAATGGTCTTAGGAGTGACTGCTCCTAGGATATGTAAGTTACGCCTTGCCATTAAACATGATGTACATTTTGAGGTCTACCCTAACTTGATCATTAGCATAACCACTGCCAATAAATTAGCACAACAAGTACATTATATTATCAACCAAGAAGTATATGGCATTTTACACTTAGCTAGTAAGGACGTTATACATCACAGAGATCTTTTCAAGGAAATTTCAGAAAAAATCAGTGATAAAAAACCTATCTTTAAAAACGTGTACGAAAGTAATGAAGACAGATATCTTGCTATTTTGCCCAAAAAATATAAATTACCAAAACCTTACCGCATAACTGTGGCTCAAGTCATAGAGGATAGTACGCTCAAAGAGGAAATTAATACCTTAAAAACAAATTTATGATACCATTAACTGAACTTCAAGTTCTTGCAAAATTAAAAGAATTGGATGGATGGATGTTTGAAAATAATGCCCTTCATACAACTTTTGAGTTTGAAGATTTTAAGGATGCTTTTTCTGTGATGACTCGAATTGCTTTTGAAGCTGAAAGGCTTAACCATCACCCCGACTGGTCCAATGTATATAACACCCTGCAAATCAGTCTATCTACCCACGACGCTGGTGGTGTTACAGAAAATGACTTTCAACTTGCGAAAATTATT
>JAHZIZ010000308.1 GCA_022601215.1 Bacteroidota bacterium | reverse complement strand
GATCGTTTCACTAAGTCCGAATACGATTTTATTGCGCGCCTCGCTGATAGAATGGATCTCACAAAAGAGGATGTCGATATCCTTATTGATAATCCACTACCTTCTCAACCTATATTTTCCGAATTGCAGCGCATTACTCACTTTCATAAATTATTGCTCTTAATGAACGTGGATAGAGAAACACATGAAAAGGAAGTCATCGTGCTTCGCAATTTTGGATTAAAAATGGGGATTCGTCCAGCGGCAATTGATCAAATTTTACATAAAATGGAGAAATTTGAAGACAAGGTAATTCCTGCTCAGGAGTTAATTCAGATTTTTCAGACATATTACAACTAAATCTTGTGCAACTTATAGACAAAAAGTCATTAAAACCAGCACTGTTTAAGACAAAATGGCTGTTTTTCTAGTTTGGAATTTATTTTGCAATCCTTTGTTCAAAATAATTATAATTCTAAACAATAAACAGATATGAAAACAGTTAAGAGAAATAACCTATGGTTTCCATCATTATTGGATGAGCTATTTACAGAAAATAGGTTGGATGTGCCTAATTATGAAAACTTTAGCACTCCGGCTGTGAATATTTCAGAAAATTTTCAGACCTTTGTCATCGAAATGGCAATACCTGGTTTTAAGAAAGAAAACATAGCCATTGAAATTGAAAAAGAAGTATTGAAAGTGTCCTCGAATTTTGCCCCAAAACAAAGCTCCAACGACACAGAAAAAAACAAAAATCAGTTTACTAGAAAAGAATTTAGCTTCGGCAAATTTTCACGTACCTTTATTTTACCGGATACTGTGAAGAAAGACGATATTAATGCTAATTTTGAAGACGGTATATTAACCGTTTCGTTACCAAAGCTAGAAGCGAAAGAAGATATTAAGAAAATGGTTGAGATTTCATAATTGAAATTTAATTTGGTTAGTTAGTTGAAAAAGACCGTGCATTACTCAATCGATGCACGGTTATTTTTTTAACGTCTTCTGCGTCTACCGCCAGTCCCTTTTTCCAACCTATCTACATAAGAACTATTATCGGAATTCTTTAGAGAGTCTTCTAAATCCTGCAATTCTTTCTTTGTTAAATCTCGCCATTCACCAATGGCTAAATTTCCAAGTGAGATATTCATTATTCTAGTTCGCTTCAACTCCAATACGTCGTAATCTAGGTATTCACACATTCTTCTAATTTGACGATTAAGCCCCTGAACTAAAACTATTTTAAATACATTTCTACTCACCCGTTCTACTTGGCATTTTTTGGTAACTGTGTCCAAAATGGGAATTCCATTACGCATTCGTTTTAGAAAATCTTCGGTGATGGGTCGATCCACCTTGACGATATATTCTTTTTCATGACTGTTTCCAGCACGTAATATCTTATTTACTATATCACCATCATTGGTCATTAGTAATAGGCCTTCACTTGGTTTATCAAGACGTCCTATATGAAAAATACGTTCTTTATGATTGATAAAGTCTACTACATTTCCAGCTACTCGTTTATCTGTCGTACATGTAATTCCTACGGGTTTATTCAAGGCGATATAAACGAGGTTGTCATTTTCAGTAATCAAGGTTCCCTTTACGCGTATTTCATCGTCGGGCATCGCTCTATCTCCTAAACCAGCAACTTCTCCATTGATTGTGACTTGTCCTTTTTCGATGAAGACATCCGCTTGACGACGAGAGCAAAATCCGCTATCGCTAATCGCTTTATTGAGTCGTGTAGAATCTGGGTGATGCATGAGCTTGTATTAGAACTTTTTTATTGATTTATTTCTTCCAGTTGTTTCTGAAATTGCTTGATTTTGTCTCTTAACTTGGCAGCCATCATAAAGTCTAATTCCTTCGCAGCTGTTTCCATAGCCTTACGTGTATCACGCACTTTCTTTTCTAACTGTGGTTTGGTAAGGTATTCAACCTCATTGTCGGCAGCTAAATTTTCGGCAGTTTCTAAGGAGTAGGCATTGGCCTTCGACTTCGTTAAAGCGTTGTCAAAACTCTTTTTAATCGCCTGCGGGGTTACTCCATGTTCTTTATTATAGGCAATTTGTTTGCTTCTGCGATATTCGGTTCCATCAATAGTAGCTTGCATACTTCTTGTAACTTTATCCGCATACATAATTGCCTTTCCATTAATGTTACGAGCAGCGCGACCTACTGTCTGTGTCAGCGAACGAGCACTTCTGAGAAAACCTTCTTTGTCGGCATCTAATATGGCGACTAGAGATACTTCAGGAAGGTCAAGACCTTCCCGCAGTAAGTTGACACCAACCAACACATCGAATATACCCAAGCGAAGATCCTGCATAATTTCTACGCGTTCTAAGGTGTCCACATCACTATGAATATATCGACATCTAATTTGGATACGCGACATATACTTTGTGAGTTCTTCTGCCATTCGTTTGGTTAGGGTAGTGACTAGGATCCGTTCATCTTTTTCAATTCGTAGATGAATTTCTTCCAACAAATCATCAATTTGATTTAAGCTAGGTCGTACTTCAATAGGGGGATCCAGTAACCCCGTCGGTCTAATGATTTGTTCAACATAAACTCCATCTGTTTTTTCCAGCTCATAGTCCGCAGGCGTCGCACTTACATAGATTACTTGATTCTGAAGGGCCTCAAATTCTTCAAACTTTAGCGGCCTATTATCCATGGCCGCCGGTAATCGGAAG
>JAHZIZ010000307.1 GCA_022601215.1 Bacteroidota bacterium | reverse complement strand
TTTTATCAGACAACTGCCTAATGAAATTTAAGAAGTTGCTAGAAGAAAACTAAGGATGTTTTACAGATGAAAATTTTTATTATTATGGTTCTTTTCATTAGTGGTTTGGTAGTTGCTCAAGGGAATTCTGGTTATTTTCGTGGTGAAGGTGTGGTAGCAGAGCCACCTATAGAAAAGGAAACAGGGTTTAAGTATAACAAGCCATTCTCTCCAGTAGGTGCGAGTGCTTTAAACTTTTTTTGGGATACGGTATTGGTTCGTTTGTTCAAGGGGATGTGCATTCAGGTGTGGCTGCTGTGGTGGTTGATAGTTTGGCATTGGGTGTGTTATATATAGGGTATGCACGCGCTGTGAATGAAGGCACTCCAATCTTGACTGACTTTTTGATTGTAACACTTTCTATAGCAGTACTTTCTAAAGTTATTATGGCAATTATGCCGTATGTTTATCACAAAAAGAATAAGTTAGCTTTTAGTGTTTTACCTGAGTTTAGGGAGAATGCTATAGTTGGGGTGGATATTAGTTTTAGAGTTTCTCGGGTATTTTAAAGGAGCTAAAAAATGGAAAATAAAAAAGTTACAAAGGAATCTAAAAGATTTCCATAGTGTTAGAATTAATGACCAGTGGCGAATCATTTTTAAATGGATTTCAAATAATGCAATTATTGATGTTGCAATTAAAGACTATCATTGAAAGGAGTATTTATGAAAAAAATCAAAAACACACATCCCGGTGAAATTTTAAATCAAGAATTTATTATTCCCATGAAAATAACAGCCTATCAATTAGCTAAAAAAATTCATATTAATCCAGGAAGAATTTCAGAAATAATTCATGAAAAACGAAGAGTAACAGTTGACACTGCTTTGAGATTTTCAAAGTTTTTTGGAAACACCCCACAGTTTTGGTTAGGGCTTCAAGATGATTACGACCTAGAAGAAAAAACTAAAAAAATATCTAAAGAATTAAAAGAAATTAAGCATTTCGAGTTTGTGTGAGTGTCTCTTATTTTTGACTTACTCATTAGAAATTAGAAAATATAACTTGGGATTCTTTTTTTTGTTTAGTATAGGCTAATTTTTCATTTTTTTTTCTGGTGGTTTCAAGGTTGAAGGCTTTTATTACTCTTAATGGGTATGAACTTTTTTTCCATCTACATAATGAACACAAGACCCATCTGCGTAAAACTCAATAATTATTATAGTGATATCGTCAGGATCGTACTGACGAAGAGCCGACACAGAGGCCAAAGCCGAGGGTTGGGTTATACCAAATTGATACAGTTTTTGGATATTTTCTGTATCACGAGAGGTGATTTGGATTTGTTGTAGAGCAGTAATGGATATTGGAGACAAACTAGGGTGCATAATGGATTCTGTAGCAAGAAAAGCTTCTGGTTCATGAGCTAATCCCAAAACATGCCCAAATTCGTGAGCTATAACAAGATCAAAGTTGACAGCGTAAAGATATTCCCAAATTTGCCCAACACCACCGGCAAGTAAAGTTTGATGTTGAAAATTAAATAAAACATCTGCATTGCGGATAGTGCCGCCTATAATAGAAAGCCTCGCAACCCCCAAGGCTGAAGCACGATCTGCTGGCCAGCCACTATTGATTTTATAAATGCCAAAAATACTGTCATTCCCAACATTGTTATATGCTTCTTGAGGTGTGCTTCCACCGATTACAAAAAGATTTTGTCTAACCAAATTGTTCCAAGAGTTACCACTACCTACAAGTCCATTAACGAGGCTATTGCTTTCGGCCGTACTAAATCCTGGCCCCATCAAAAAGTTTATAGGTAAACTACTTTTGTCCCAAGCCCCCATTTGGACAGTGTCGCTGCCAATTTTTTGGACACTTATATTCACCGTAGCTGTGTCACTGACTCCATTTGGTTCTCTGGCTGTAATGTTGAAAGTATAGGAAGAATTCCTATTAAAATCAATAAGCCCATTAACTTTAATTTGGCCGGCATTATCTATAGTGAATGGAATACTAATACCGGCATGGGGAGGAATAAAAAAAATCAGGTTGGGACTGGCATTTCGAACTGTTACTTGCCCGACATTAGCATTATCTTTGGAAAACTCTTTTACAGTAAAATCCCAACTCAAAGCACTAAAAATTGGATACAGTAGTCTTATTAATATATCCTGCCTAAATGTGCGTTGATCGATAGTGACGACTTCGAGAGTCAAATCGTATTGTCCAAGTCGATAATCAATTTCTCCTACAATGCGAATATTGCCGGAGCCATCAATAGAAAAGACATTTCCAATGTTGCCATTTAAGATGTTCAAGCTTTGTATTTGTCCTACGTTTTCGGAAAATCGCACTGTCCCCACCACTATTGGTTCCTCATTACTTCTAATGCCAAAACTTTGATTATCAGTAATAAAGCTTTCATTGACATTTATATTAACAGTCTCTTCTCCTACGCCTTCCCCGTTATCGACCACTCTAATTCTTAAAGCCCTGGTTCCAATCTCGTCGGCCGGAGTAAACGCATTTGCCAATGTGATGTCTCCATTACCATCTATAGAAAAATGATTGCTGGCATTGCCCCCGATGATTTCGAAAGAGTCTATGTTGCCATCGGTATCGCTAGCCTGAACTAGTCCTATAATAGAGCTGGCTAAGCGATCTTTTCTCATAGAAAAACTTTGTCCCAAGGCAATCATTGGAACTTCGTTTGAAAGGTGAATAGTTATTGTTTGCCTAAACCGACGTTGATCTGCGGTGGTGACCTCGAGAGTAAGAGGAGAGTATTGTTTGTTGCTGCCGTAATTGATGGACGCCAGCAAATTAATATCGCCAACATTATCAATGGAAAAAATATTTCCATTATTGCCATTCACGATAGTTAACGATTGTATTTGTTCGGTGTCTTCGGAAAATTCAATCCTACCAACATCATTGCCATTGCTTTGACTAAAAGCAAAAATTTGTTCAGGCAAAATGAAGCTTTCATTGACATTTATATTGATATATTCCTCTCCCACATCATTGCCATGGTCTATGATTCTAATTTTTAAACGGTTGCTACCAGTGCTGTCATTCAAATTAAAAACTTGGGCGAGTGTGATAGTCCCATTAGTATCAACAGCAAAATGATTGTTTATATTGCCTTCAATGATTTCGAAAGCTTCAATGTTGCCGTCTGAGTCACTGGCGTCTATTTGACCAATAGCAGAATTTATCACGCGATCTTTCCTGACCGAAAAAATTTGATTGGATGCTATGGTTGGAATTTCATTAAAAAGGTTAAGGTTGATTTCCTGCCTAAACGTACGTTCATCGATGGAAGTGACCTCAAGAGTAAGGGGAAATTCTGTCGAGATGCCGTATCTAATTGA
>JAHZIZ010000306.1 GCA_022601215.1 Bacteroidota bacterium | reverse complement strand
GTTCTCTTCCTCCAGAACCTAAGACCAATATGTTCATAATAGACAGTTTTATATAGACTGCAAAAGTAATTGTTTGTACATTGAACCCATAATATTTTTCGCATTGAATTTGTTCGAACTCACCTTACGACTTAATGGTTTTCCTATTTCGGAAGCCAAGGAGCAATTGCTTCAAATTCAAGCCATTTCAGAACCCGATTACCCAGCATATATCGCTGAGAAAAGAGCAGAAATTCTACGATTTCACCTCACACATAATTCTTTCTATAAAGAGTTCTTCGGAAACAGGGACTTCTTAGACTGGAAAGGAGTGCCTGTGATGACCAAAACAGATTTACAAAGACCTCTGCAAGAACGATTATCCTTTGGGTATACGGCCAAGAAAAGCTATGTCAATAAAACTTCTGGTTCCAGTGGACATCCTTTTATTTTTGCCAAAGACAAATTTTCACATGCCCTTTCTTGGGCAGAGTTTATGGATCGCTACAGTTGGTTTGGTCTCGACCTCAACCATAGTTTTCAAGCGCGATTTTATGGCATTCCTTTAGATGCAATTGGCTATCAGAAAGAGCGCTTAAAAGACCGTCTAAGCAATCGATATCGATTTCCCATTTTCGATTTATCTGAAAAAAAGCTCGAAAGTATTCTTGCTGCCTTCAGAAAGAAAAAATTTAATTACATCAGTGGATATACAAGCTCCATTGTCTTATTTGCAAAATACTTAAAGGAGAAAAACATTCACCTAATTGACGAATGCCCAAGCCTTAGTAGCTGTCTGGTAACCAGTGAAATGCTTTTTGAAAGTGACAAGCGTTTACTGGAAACCACTTTTGGAATTCCCATCATAAACGAATATGGTGCAAGTGAATTAGGTCTTATTGGGTTTACAAATACTCAAGACGAGTTTGTTGTGAATAGCGAAGGTCTTTTTGTTGAAATTCTAGACGACAATGACCAAGTTGTGCCTCATGGTACTGCGGGTCGTATAGTAATCACATCGCTATACAACAAAGCGCATCCCATGATTAGATACGATATTGGAGATACCGGTATACTGGCACCGGAGAGTACCGATAAAAAGCCGCTCCTACAGAAATTAATAGGGAGAACTAACGACGTGGCCATCTTGCCTAGTGGTAAAACAGTCCCAGGACTTACTTTTTATTATGTGACTAAAAGTGTGATTGAAGATGATGGAAACGTCAAAGAATTTGTGATAGAGCAATGGGCATTACACCACTTTAAAATTATATATACATCAGAAAACCCCTTAAGCCCCACTCAAGAAAAAACGATTGAGCAAGCACTCTATACCTATCTGGAAAACGATTTGAAATTGAGTTTTGAGCGAGTAACTCTCTTAGACCGAAGTAACCGAGGAAAACTAAAACAGTTTATTTCTAAGTTGTAAGGATTACCAGGTTTCAATGTGCTTGGGACGTACGATAAAATACTCCCAGAAGAAGCGCAATAACCACCCTACCGATTTCAACCAAGAATAGCCTAAAAACGCTCTATAGAATCTGAAGTTATACTGCACCAACTTTACTTTATTGGCACTTATTGAATTGGCTCGTATGCGATACCATGCTAAGTCTTCCTGAATCCCTAGAGCCGGTTTTCCGCTCTTTTCAATGGCAGACAACCACAAGGCCCAATCTTGTCGTTTACGAATGTTAGGCGCCATTATTTTGCCAATACTAGGAACGTGGTATACACCCGTTAAGTTTCCAATATAATTATTGCTATGCTGTCTTTTATAAGAGAGCTTCGGGAGTGCCTTAATACGTTTATTCAATGGATTCCCTGCTTCGTCCATGTGTAAGTAACTCGTAAAAGAAACAGCACAATCTCGCGCTTGCATAAATGCAATTTGGGTCGCTAGTTTTTCAGGATGCCAGAGGTCATCACTATCCAAGAAAGCAATATAATCTCCTTTGGCAATTTGAGTCGCATGATTACGGGAAAAGGCAGCTCCTTGATTTTCGCTGTTGGTATGTAACGAAATTCTGCCATCCTTCGCTGCGTGACTGCTAATAATAGCCGCTGAACCATCTGTTGAGACGTCATCTATAATAATGTGTTCCCAGTGACTATAGCTTTGCGCTTGCACACTTTTAAGCGTTTGTTCAATAAAGGATTCGGCATTATATAACGGAGTAATAATCGAGACAAGAGGAGCGCTATTAGTATGCTTTTTCTTCACCTCTAATAGCATTATAAATGGTTTGCAAAACAATCTTAATGTCCAAAAATAAGGACCAGTTTTCCAAATAGAAGATATCGTATTTCACACGGTTAATAATGTGATTATCATCTTCCACTTCACCACGATATCCACTCACTTGTGCAAGTCCTGTGATTCCGGGTTTGATAAAATGACGTACCATAAACTTGTCGATACGTTCGGCATACATATGTGTGTGGCTCACCATATGCGGGCGCGGCCCTACGACGGACATTTCTCCTTTTAGGACATTGATAAATTGTGGTAATTCATCAATACTTGTCTTTCTAATAATTCTACCCACACGAGTTACCCTAGGATCTCCCTTACTTATTTGATGCAAGTGTGCCATAGGGTTTGGGCGCATTGAACGGAATTTATAACAGTAAAACTCCTTGTAATCGAGTCCATTTCTTTTTTGTTTAAAGAACACTGGTCCTCTTGATTCTAGCT
>JAHZIZ010000305.1 GCA_022601215.1 Bacteroidota bacterium | reverse complement strand
ATTTCCTGAAGTTGAATTGTATTGGCTTTTAAATGGAACAGGTACCTTCCCTTCCACTTCTTCTTCCCCTAAAATAGAGCCTCCAGTTTTGGACTTACCCAACACTGAAATCTCCCCCATCGAAAAAAAAGAAATCGTAATTGATAAAGACAGGACCGATTCAACTCCAAACATAATAACGACTTCGGATATTGATCAAATTGTTATTTTTTACAAAGACGGGAGTTTTAAAGCTTATAAATAAGGAGATGTGATTAAAATTTCAGAAATTCGCATAAAACTATGTATGCGTCTTATTACCTCTGTTTTACCAGTATTCCTATTATTGACAAGTTGTTTCTCTTCTGAAAGAAACTGTGCCGACTTTAAAAATGGAACCTTTTCGTTTGAAGCATTGATAGGAACTGAGATTGAAACGACTACCTTCTTCAGAAACGACTCTATCGAAATTGATTATTTTCGAGGTGTCGCTGATACTTCTAGCATTAGATGGATCAACGATTGTGAGTATGTGGTAACTAAGATACACCCAAAAAACATGGCTGAAAAAAAAGCCGTACACATTAAAATTATTGCCACAGAAGGAGATTCCTACACCTTTGAGTATGGCATCGTTGGCAAGGCCAAAAAGCAACGAGGAACGGCAGTAAAATCCAAACCCCTTTAAGCCCCATTATGAAAGCATCTTTAGCTGTATTTAACAGCATTATAAACACCCTATTAGAAGACGAAAAGAGTAATCACGTTGCCCAATTTGTACCTTCTGAAGAATTGTTTGACCGGATAGACCTGGACTTAAGAGACGAACCTATTTCAATGGATTCGCTCAAAGAAGTACTACAAGATGTGGTGCTAAAAGCCCCCAGAACAGCGACACCTGCTTTTTTCAATCAGTTATTTGGAGGACGCAATGACAAAGCAATTTTAGGAGACTTGCTGGCGGTCCTTCTTAATAATAGCATGTACACCTACAAAGCCGCAGGGCCTATGATTGGAGTAGAAAAGGTCGTGCTTCGAAAGGTGAATGATATAATTGGATGGGATGAAAATGCGGGCGGAACCTTTGCTTCAGGAGGCTCTATGACGAACTTTATGGGAATGTTAATGGCGAGAGACGCGAAAGATCAAACTGTAAAGCATAGCGGAGTTTCTTCTAAAATGATCGTATATACTTCGGCACAATCCCACTATAGTACCCCAAAGAATGCTGCATTTAGTGGTATAGGTCGGGACCAGGTTCGAAATGTACCAGTTGATGATCAAGGATGTATGAGCATAACGGCTCTTGAAGAAATGATACAAAAGGATATCACCGCAGGAGATACACCCACTTTAATTAACGCTACCGCCGGAACCACCGTGTTAGGGGCCTTTGACCATGTAGACTCCATTGCAGACATTGCCCATAAATACAATATTTGGTTACATGTGGACGGCGCTTACTGTGGTTCTGTGATTTTTAGTAAAAAATATAGCTCCCTACTAAAAGGGTTGCATAAAGTAGATTCTTTTAGCTTGAATGCTCATAAAATGATGGGGACACCGCTTACCTGCTCCCTATTGATGGTTAAAAATAAAAAGCACTTACATGATAGTTTCTCTAACGACGCCAATTACTTATATCAAACGGATCATGACGAATTTAACTTAGGAAAAACATCCTTGCAATGTGGACGAAGAAATGATGCTTTAAAATTTTGGACGCTTTGGAAGAGTGTGGGCTCGCGGGGTCTAGAAGCGATGGTGGATAAACAATTTTCTTTGGCCGATATAGCACGTGACTATGTGAGAAGTCACCCTGACTACCAAGATTATAGTATTGACAATTCTATTTCTGTTTGTTTCAACTATAAAGGCATCCCCGCCAGAGATCTTTGTACACAGTTGTACGAGCATTCCAAATTATTAGTAGGCTATGGCACATTTAATGAAGATGAATTTGTTCGTCTTGTCACGATAAATGCCAATAACGATAAAGACATCATTCTTGATTTCTTTAAAACGTTAGAAAGCTTTGTGTCCAATAATACATCAATATTTAAAACAGGAGTATTTCAAGAAAAATAAAAGCCTGATTTAGAACAACGAAGCCTGTCCATCTTCATCCGTTTCTGGCGGTGGTGTATCATCTACAGTCCTTTTTGACTTTTCATTAGCGTCTTTTTTAACAAGTGGTTCTTTGGATTCAGGAACCAAATCTTCACCTACTACTTCAATTTCCTCAGGCGTAATAGTGGCTTCTGGAGCTTCATAAGGAAGTGGATCCATTTCGTTTATCTCTAACACTTTATCCTTAGTTAGCTGATTCCCCATGGCACCAATTCCCTTCACTGAGATAAATTCTTCCAAATTAAGTGATATATTTTCCTTACGATCCTTTCCACGCTCTTTTACAAAGACAACCTCAGCCATCGGACGATGTGCTGTGTAAATACCTTCTAAATACGATTTAGGATGATCCGAAATGATATTCTCCTCTTTATCTGGAGTATCTATTAAAAAACGCTTGACATAGAATAACTCTTTTTCACCTTCCCAATAGATGGCGGACAAAGGTTTGCTGGGCATCCATTTTTCCAAAACAATCATATTATCATCAAAATGCATAGACACATCCGGTATCGCTGTCTTTATTTTCCCATTCTGTCGGACTATTAACAACCTATCATCACTTCTAAATTCTCCTAACAATTCACCCCTTCCATCTAAGTTAAGTCGTTGTACCGTATCATCAAACCATATTTTTCGCGGTTTTAATGTAGAAAGACCCTTTTCTTTTAACTCAATACGCTTCACAGGGTACTTTGTCACAATATTTCCTTTAGAGCCTCGTCCCTTGACCAAAAGATCGGCAAAATCGAGATCCCATTTCAACTTTTTAATACTCCCACTTTGTCTCAGCAACACCGTTACTACTTCTGCTTCACCATTTGGATTCGCAGTAAAGTAAAGCATTTTACTCCCTTTGTTTCCTTGAGTAACAGGGTATTCCCTGTCTCTAGTTATCGCAGATACATTAAAGCGCTTCACATAAGTAGCTCCTTTGGAGCCGTCCTTGTATATTAGGTTATAAGTAGTTCGCTTGTCTTTCTTCTTAAAAACGGCCACATGAATAATATCTTTCCCAACAAAGGTCTTAGCACCTACTTTCGTGACCATCATATTCCCTTCGGCAGTAAAAACGATAATATCGTCTATATCACTACAATCTGTAACATATTCATCACGACGCAAACTAGTCCCAACAAAACCTTCTTCCCGATTTACATAGAGCTTTGAGTTTCTAATAACTACCTTGGTTTTTTGAATATCATCGAAAACACGGATTTCACTCTGACGTTCTTTCCCTGCACCATAATCCTTCTTTAAACGCTTAAAGTAATCGATAGCATACTCTATAAGATGCGCCAAGTGATGCTTTACTTGAGCTATACTATCCTCCAGTGCATCAATCTTTTGCTGTGCCTTATCAATATCAAATTTAGAGATTCTTTTGATTCGAATTTCCGTCAATCTAACAATATCTTCTTCTGTAACCGCTCGTTTCAAATGCTTGACATGAGGCTTCAACCCTTTATCAATAGCCGCAATCACACCCTCCCAGGTTTCCTCTTCTTCTATATCACGATAAATTCTATTTTCGATAAAAATACGTTCCAAGGAAGCATAGTGCCACTGCTCTTCTAGTTCATGCAATTGGATTTCAAGTTCACTCTTCAGCAACTCCACGGTCCTATCGGTAGATCTGCGTAACATTTCAGAAACACCAATGAAAAGAGGCTTGTTATTTTCAATCACGCAACCTAATGGCGAAATAGAAGTCTCACAATTGGTAAAGGCATATAGGGCATCTATCGTTTTATCAGGAGATATACCCGACGGAATGTGAATCATAATCTCTACATCGGCGGCCGTATTATCTTCAATCTTCTTTATCTTAATTTTACCCTTGTCATTCGCCTTTAAGATAGAATCAATTAGAGAACCTGTATTTGTTCCAAATGGTATTTCGGTGATAACAAGTGTATTCTTATCATGCTGACTAATGCGTGCTCGACTTCGAATCTTACCTCCACGTAATCCATCATTATAATTGGTGACATCAACAATACCTCCTGTTGGAAAATCTGGCACCAAAGTGAAACGTTTTCCTTGCAAGTGTTTAATTGATGCCTCAATGAGCTCTATAAAGTTATGTGGGAGTATCTTGGTAGACAACCCTACCGCAATTCCTTCACCTCCCTGCGCTAAAAGCAATGGGAACATTACTGGCAAGTTAATAGGCTCTTTTCGACGACCATCATAAGACGCCTGCCATTTGGTGATTTTCGGATTGTAAACAACGTCCAATCCAAACTTAGAAATACGTGCTTCTATATATCGGGAGGCCGCAGCTCTATCTCCAGTTAGAATATTTCCCCAGTTTCCCTGAGTATCGATTAACAAATCTTTCTGTCCAATCTGTACCATGGCATCCGCAATACTTGCATCTCCGTGTGGATGGTACTGCATGGTATGTCCAACAATATTAGCAACCTTATTGTAACGACCGTCATCTAAGTCTTTCATAGAGTGCATGATACGGCGTTGCACAGGCTTAAAACCATCTTCAATTGCTGGTACCGCGCGTTCTAGAATCACATAACTGGCATAGTCAAGAAACCATTCGCGATACATTCCTGTAACACGGGTAATGGTTTCTCCTTCCACTACTTCCTGAGATTGAGAGTTGGGATCTTCTGAATTCCCCATACCCTCACCTTCATTAGGGCTAGGCTGCTCTGAGTTTAGTTCTTCTTCTGGATGTTGATCCTCGTTCATGTGTAATAATTTCGCTTTGGGTCGTTAACTCTTCTATTCTAAACTATTGTAGTCTTATGATTCTATAGCATCCAACTCTACCTTCAGATTATTGATGATAAACTTTTGGCGATCTGGAGTATTCTTACCCATATAAAAAGATAGCATTTCTTCGATACTCATTTGCTTATCTAACATTACAGGATCCAATCTTATGTCTTCCCCAATGAAATGAACAAACTCATTGGGAGAGATCTCACCCAGTCCCTTAAATCGAGTGATCTCTGGCTTAGGCTTTAATTTTTCAATGGCATCTACACGTTCTTGTTCGCTATAACAATAAATTGTTTCTTTTTTGTTTCTCACTCTAAATAATGGAGTTTGCAATATGTAAAGATGGCCTTCTTTAATTACCTCTGGGAAAAACTGAAGAAAAAAGGTTATCAATAGCAACCTAATGTGCATTCCATCCACATCGGCATCCGTTGCAATTACAATATTATTGTACCGCAAATCCTCCATAGACTCTTCTATATTCAATGCCGCTTGCAAGAGGTTGAATTCCTCATTCTCGTACACAATTTTTTTCGAGAGGCCATAACTGTTGAGGGGTTTTCCTTTTAAACTGAAAACTGCCTGAGTATTTACATCTCTACTTTTAGTAATACTTCCCGATGCCGAATCTCCCTCCGTTATAAATAGCGTTGACTCAAGATTTCTTTCTTTCTTAGTATCACCGAGATGAATTCTACAATCTCTTAATTTTTTATTGTGAAGACTTGCTTTTTTTGCGCGGTCCTTGGCTAATTTCCTAATTCCAGATAGTTCCTTTCTCTCTCGCTCTGCCGTAAGTATTTTACGTTGGAGTTGTTCAGCAACCTCCGCATTTTTATGCAGGTAATTATCAAGATGCGTTTTTACAAAATCATTGATAAATGTCCGGACGGTTGGCAAATTGCCTCCCATGTCTGTAGAACCCAATTTGGTTTTTGTCTGACTTTCAAAAACAGGCTCCATCACTTTGATACTAATCGCTGAAACAATGGATTTACGAATATCACTCGCTTCATAATTTTTACCATAAAACTCACGAACGGTCTTCACCAAACTTTCTCTAAAGGCGGCCTGATGGGTTCCTCCTTGCGTAGTATTTTGTCCATTCACAAAACTGTGATACTCTTCACTATACTGAGTTTTACTATGCGTAATAGCAACTTCAATATCATCGCCGCGCAGATGAACCACAGGATATAACATATCTTCTTGAGCCATGTTATCCTCGAGTAAATCCTTCAACCCATTCTCTGAAAAGAATTTTTCTCCATTAAAGTCAATCGTAAGTCCCGGATTTAGATAAACATAGTTCCGAAGCATTTTTTCAACATATTCACTACGGTACTTATAATTTTTGAAAATCGCTTCATCCGGAATAAAGACCACCTTTGTTCCTTTTCGTTTACTCGAATCCTCTACATCGCTTTCTTGTTGCAATTCTCCTTGAGAAAATTCCGCAAATTTTGTCTGATTTTCTCGGACTGATTCCACCCTAAAAAAAGTAGATAACGCATTTACCGCTTTTGTACCTACTCCATTTAAACCAACAGATTTTTTAAAGGCTCGAGAATCGTATTTACCTCCCGTATTCATCTTAGACACTACATCTACAACTTTACCTAAAGGAATTCCACGTCCGTAATCCCTAACTCTTACTTCTCTATCCTTGATTCGGATTTCGATAGTTTTACCAGCTCCCATTACAAACTCATCGATACAGTTGTCCAGTACTTCTTTTAATAAAATATAAATACCATCATCTGGTGATGATCCATCTCCTAACTTCCCAATATACATCCCTGGACGCATGCGTATATGCTCCTTCCAATCTAGGGATCGAATATTATCTTCGGTATATTTTGTTTCTGACATAAAGATTCGTGAATAGGCATTAAATATAGGATTTCACTTCAAAAATTGAAACCTATAGGCCGTAAAGTAATTAACAAAAATTGGATTAAATTGTTAAGAAATTGACTTCAATTTAATTCTTATATTCGCATTAATCTATACCTTGAACGTTAATAGACTGAACCTAATTATAATATGAAAAAAATATCATTTATTACCACTGCGTTACTTTTGTTTATTTGCACTTCTTGCGGCAATTTCGGAAGCGACGGACCCGAAAATTTAGAGGCTTCTCAATTTAAAACAGAAGCGGCTCTGGGGATGTATGAAGTAGACATTCCAAAATACATGAAACGCGCAACCGACCTAAACACGGATGCTTCGATGCAATATCAAAATATTTTTAAAGAAACATATCTTGCCATTATTGATGAAGATAAGGCAGATTTTATTGATGTTTTTAAAGAGCTAGGGCAGTATGAAGACGGTCTGTCTGTCGCTGGTAACTACAGAAAAGTTCAGATGGACTATTTTACAGAAACTATGCAAATTATCTCTGAGTCTGAGCCTAAACAGGTAACGATTAATGGTAATAAAGCGGAACAAGTAGAACTTCGTGCTAAAGTTCCAGATGTTGATTATGACATTTATTATGTGCTCACCTTCATAGATGGACGAGAAAATGTATACATGATGATGAGTTGGACCTTACTCGAATATGAAAAGAAGTTTAGCGAAACGTTCCTGTATATGGCAGATAGTTTTAAAGAACTTTAGAAGACTTATAAAAAATAGAGGTTAAAAGCTCTCACCACAGTAAATACTAAAACTGAAGAAAGGACTACTAGATAGTCCTTTCTTGTAATACAATATCTTATTCGCATCTCTTTTCCAAATAGAACATAAGCCATCGCAATAAAAACTAAAAGGAGAAGAATTGAAAACAAATTTAACACGTCAAAAAGGGAACGATACCCCAAATGTATTCTATCGTACACATGATAAATAACCCACAAAACCATTAAGGTAACAGCGACCGAACTAAAAAACCATCCTATTTTTTTCTTACTGACTAACAGTATACCTCCTATGACAAAGAATACGGCCATAACCAGCGCAAATCCACGTTCTAACAGGAGCTCTTGTACTTGATTAACCTTACTTATTGGTAAATAATCTCTTTGGAAAGACAAAGACAATGTAGAGAAAAGAGTATACAAAACCGTTACCCCAAAAAAGGTCAAGGATACGCCCAATATATTTTCAATTATGACCACCCATTTTTTACTCTTAGGTGTCGTTTCCTCTAATTCGGAAAAAGGGCTATTTTCCAATCGTTCAATTTGGTTTATACATTAAAGCGGAAATGCATCACATCTCCATCCTGCACTACATAATCTTTTCCTTCCACCCCCAACTTTCCAGCTTCCCGTACTTTGGCTTCACTACCAAAACTTAAAAAGTCATCATATTTAATAACTTCGGCACGAATAAATCCTTTCTCAAAGTCGGTATGAATCACACCTGCGGCCTGAGGCGCAGTTGCCCCTACTGGAATAGTCCAAGCTCGAACTTCCTTTTTACCCGCAGTGAAATATGTTTGTAGATTTAATAAACTATAAGCTCCACGTATAAGCTTGGCCGAACCTGGTTCCTTAAGTCCTAAATCTTCTAAAAACATCTGGCGTTCTTCAAAAGTTTCTAATTCTGTAATATCAGCTTCTGTACCTACCGCTAAGATTACTACCTCGGCATTTTCATTCGCTACTGCCGCTTTCACCTTATCAACATATTGATTCCCTTTCGCAGCAGCTGCCTCATCTACATTACAAACGTACATCACAGGTTTATCTGTTATATACTGTAATGGGGCGATGAACTCTTCGCGTTCTTTTTCAGTAAGGTCAATTGCACGAACAGAAACTCCTTCTTCTAATCCAGTCTTCACCTTTTGTAAAGCGTCCTGTTCCTGTATTGCTTCCTTGTTTCCAGTACGAGCAGCACGTGCTACTTTTTCTAGTTTCTTTTCGGTGGTCTCCAGATCTTTTAACTGCAATTCCATGTCAATCGTCTCTTTATCCCGAATTGGATCGACACTACCATCGACATGCACTATGTTGTCGTTATCAAAACAACGTAACACATGGAGAATCGCATCTGTTTCTCTAATATTTCCAAGAAACTGGTTTCCCAAGCCTTCTCCTTTACTTGCCCCTTTTACGAGTCCTGCAATATCCACAATCTCAACGGTGGCTGGTAACACTTTTTCAGGGTCCACCATCTCTTCTAACTTCACCAAACGATTGTCTGGCACGTTTACTACTCCTATATTAGGCTCTATGGTACAAAACGGGAAGTTTGCACTTTGTGCCTTGGCATTCGATAAACAATTAAATAGCGTTGATTTTCCTACGTTAGGTAACCCGACGATTCCTGCTTTCATGTAAATTATAATTTTGTGTTACTCCACTGCTCTGCTTAGGAGATTGAAGATGCAAATATACAGTTTAGACTAAAGATTTGGTTCATTTTTTGATGTCACTTTTTAAAAACAAATAGTATTGCTTAAATTTACGAACCTCAAATTTTAAAAAAAGGACTGTTATGAGACAATTAATTACCTATTTAGCCATTACCGTACTGAGTATTGGCGGCCTTCTGGCTCAGGAAAATAGAACGGTAACTCAAGTTAAGACCGTAAAACGCGTGGTAACCAAAGAAGGAAGTAAAGTAACCGTGAAAGAAGTAGAAACTGTAGAAGGAGAAGAAGGTGCCGTGGTAGTAGCAGGCAATGAGGAGGAAAATCAAACTTTCTCTGAAGCAACAGAAAAAATAGATCAAGAAAACGTACTCGTAGACGAGACGAACTTAGACGAAAATAATGAACCGCTAATTGCCGCAGAAAAAAAGCGACAGGAAGAAGAGTTAAAAAACTCTATGGAAACCGCTAAGGCCAAAGCTGAAGCTCAACGCCAACTGTTAGCTCAAAAAGAAAAAGAGCGTATGGAAGCTGTTAAAGCCAATAAAAAGCGATT
>JAHZIZ010000304.1 GCA_022601215.1 Bacteroidota bacterium | reverse complement strand
GTGTCGGGGAACAAAAAGCTTCAATTCCAGTTAAATGTTGCATACCATGATTGTGTGACATAATAACTATCTCCTTCGAATATATAATTAAAACCCCGAAGTTTCATAAATAAATTCTGTTCGTCTAAACGACGAAGGTTAAAATATCATTTATGCAAATAAATGATAGTAACAATAAAGAAATTGTATTTCTGTTAAATATTACCGATTAATAAGGCGAGGTTATAGGAAAAAGAGGTGAGTTAACACTTTAATAACATACTTTTCACCATAGCAAAAATAGAAATGATTTATCCCTTTTTCGATTGCTCACTATCGACACAAGAATTAAACATCCTGTGACTCAATGTTACAAAACTAGACAAGAATCTTTAAAATTAAAAATTATGCAATTCCAATGTTTTCTCGACTCCATTTAGCGAGTACTAAAGCTTCCTCGTGCATACGGTCGCTTTGAATCTCGCCATGTCCCCAAATAGCCTCACGAGATACATTAAATTCATTTACCAGCGCCCTTAGAATCAGCTTTGCTGTATCTAGTTGTACTTCACTAGCTGGGAGGGGCAGATACTTTTTCTCCAAGATTTTGTAACCTGAATGCAAACTGATGCTCAATGTATTTTTATTCGTTAGGCTCAACGCGCTCGTTCGATACGACGCCGACTGTACATGGTTAGTTCGTTTACTCAATGGAGCCGTTTGAGCAACTCGACCGCCTTGTCCAATAAGGAAGTGATAACCAAAGGTCCCACCACGTTTTGAATCATGACGTGACATATATTGCAGATAATTATCAAATGGACTGTCACTTGTGTGGTGTAAAATGAAGCCTTCTACGGCTGTCTTGTTCTTCGTAGCTGAAATTCCATACTGAAAATGCCAAATGCCATCTATCTGCCGTGGTTCTAGTTCGTAGACATACTCGATTTCCAGTCCTTGTACGATTAATCTATGCCCTTCTTCCACTATCGAAGTGGATATTGTTTCATTGTTAGAGTACGTGAAAACCTGTGAAGTGCGAGGTATTCCTTTTAGAAAATCTTTGAACGCAGATGAAGGAGCTACTATGTCTCCTCCAATCGTGTCAAAACCGTCCGCGAGTTCATCAGTAATATCTGTCATGATGATTCCTTGTTATCTCCCACGCCTCCTCCGTAACAACTAATTATTCAGCAGTGGTTGTTTCTTCAGCTTCTTTTCGAGCTTTTTCTATTTCTGTACGTGTATCGAATCCCTTATTAGCAGCATCGATCGTACGCTTTGATCCTGTTTGGCTAGTCAGTTCGACTTCCTTCAGAAGTTGCTGGTCATTTAGAGTAACAGCAAGTTTCCCAGATGAGAAAGGCATCCGTTTTACATCTAATGTGAGTAGTCGATTGTGATCAACGCCATTAATCGTTTTAGACCCAGTTTTTATATTCTTTATCTCTTTCAATGGGCTATTATCAGGGATTGAAAATTTGGCCTCATAAATGGCCCGTCGGTTAACAACTAACGCATCTGGATTATTTTTTTCAGTTGTCACTTCAGAAATCGAAAGAAATGTTCCACATCCAGAAATAACAGAAGATATAACTATAATGAGTGCTATGTAAGCAATATTCATAAAACACCTCTTAAATTAGTTAGCAGTGAGTTCGACATAAATCCACGGGTTTGATGGTGGTTTTTTTAGAATAGAGGTGTATTTTTCTTCTTCCGTAGAAGATTTTATCTTCACATCGAAAGTGTCCTTTTTCATATTGTATTGAACTACTTTCAACTTCTTATTTACTATCTCAATTTCAGAACGTAAAAGAGATGCGGATTCTAGAAGAAACTTTGTATAAATAACTTTTTCAGGATCGCTTACATCTAATGCACCAATAATTTTTTCAAGTTGATCTGTAAGATCTTTTTTGCTTTATCTAGTTTAAGGTGCTCAGTAATATATCTATGAAAAGATTCATCTATAAATAGCAGGCAATAGTTAGTATCAGGCACTTTTTTTTTGCTGAAAGCCCCTGCTTTTGCAGATTTAGATGCTAGTGCAGCAATAGATTCAATGAATTCGAGTGACCTGTCCGTCTCGCCTGCACTAATACCGATCAGGTTACCTTTGTCATCCATAACAATTGAGCTTTCGCTATCTGCAAACCAATGAGGAGGAGTTGCTCGACTGGTTACCTCATAGATGAAAGGTGTACCAGTCATTTTTTGTTGAAAAGTTACTTGTATTTTTGATTCGGGATGTAAACAATAATAATTATATTCTTGATCATTATATTCAGTAAGCCAATCTGGATTTGTTGTATTTATGCTGTGTTTTATTATAGGGGTTTTTGAATCGTTATAATCATCATAAACTTTCTTATCAATCTTAAGAAAATTGGTATTTTTAATATTGATTAAGCGTAATCCAACTTTAAAGCTTGGGCGTTTCAAAACATATCGAACTCCGTTTACAGAATCACTTGATTTGACTTTAACCGCTTTAATTGGCAAAGAACATGAAGATATAGTGAGGATTATTGATACTGCAATGACGAGCTTTAT
>JAHZIZ010000303.1 GCA_022601215.1 Bacteroidota bacterium | reverse complement strand
TCCGTTAAAAACGAATAGAAGAAAACCCGTTCTAAAAAAGAATTGATAAAACGATTGGGAAATTAAAATATTTTTTATCTTTGCAGCCGCCTTATTCGTAAGGAGATAGTATAAAATTAGGTGTGATAATGAAGGAACTGAAAGAATTTACTATTCCTTTTGTAGGATTGAAGCTTGGAGAACACACGTATAATTTTGATATTACAAACAAGTTCTTTGAACATTTTGAGTATGATGAGTTTAACGAGGTTAGTCTCTCAATAGACGCATTACTCAATAAGAAAACAACGCTGCTTGAATTTACACTATCTTTTAATGGAGATATTAATGTAAATTGTGATATTACCAATGAGCCTTATAATCAAGAGGTGAAAGGTGATTATCATTTTGTAGTGAAGTTTGGTGATGAATACAATAATGAGAATGAAGATTTATTAATCCTTCCTCACGGAAGTTACGAAGTCAACATTCAACAATATATATATGAATCTATCGTACTGGCTATGCCATCACGAAGAATTCATCCAGGAGTAGAAGACGGATCGCTACAGAGTGATATCTTAGACAAACTGGAAGAACTAAGTCCTAAATTGGAAACTGAAGCGGAAGAAGAAGACACGACAGATCCACGTTGGGACGATTTAAAAAAACTATTAACGGATAAATAATATAAGTAATGGCACATCCTAAAAGAAAAATCTCCAAAACAAGAAGAGATAAAAGAAGAACGCATTACAAAGCTACTACCCCTCAAATTGCTACAGATCCAACAACTGGAGAAGCGCACTTATACCACAGAGCGCACTGGCACGAAGGTAAATTATACTACAGAGGTCAGGTTGTAATTGATGCAACTGAAGCTGTAGAGGCTTAATAAGCATACTTACATAAAATGTAATAACTCTCACTATCCCGCTACTTGGGAGTGAGAGTTTTTTATTAGAATTTTTTAAAATCAAAAACAAGCGAATTGTTACTCGTTTTTGATTAAAAATTAGTAATTTTCACTCCTTTTTAAGGCATTTTTACCTTTTTTAGTGAATTTTAATTCAATTTTATGAGTAAAATCACAGCAGCCATCACAGCTGTAGGGGGCTATGTTCCAGACTACGTCCTCACAAACCAGATATTGGAAACGATGGTGGATACCAACGACGAGTGGATCACCTCGCGTACAGGTATTAAAGAACGAAGAATTTTAAAAGAAGAAGGTAAGGGAACTTCCTTTATGGCCATTAAGGCTGCTCAAGACCTTCTTGCTAAAAGTAATACAGACCCGAAAGATATCGATTTGGTGATTATGGCAACAGCCACGCCAGATATGCCGGTAGCTGTTACAGGCGTTTATGTAGCCACAGAGATTGGTGCCGTAAACGCTTTTTCTTATGATCTTATCGCAGCTTGTTCGAGCTTTCTTTTTGGGATGTCTACTGCAGCTAAATACATTGAATCGGGTCGCTATAAAAAGGTACTTCTTATAGGAGCTGATAAAATGTCTTCTATTATAGATTATACGGATCGCACAACGTGTATCATATTTGGTGATGGCGCTGGCGCTGTATTATTTGAACCTAGTGAAGAAGGATTAGGTGTGCGGGATGAAATTTTAAGGACAGATGGGGTTGGAAGACCACATCTTAAAATCGATGCCGGCGGTTCTATATTACCCGCATCGCAAGAGACCATTGCTAACAAACAACATTATGTATTTCAAGATGGAAGAACAGTGTTCAAGTTTGCCGTGTCCAATATGGCCGATGTTAGTGAAAAAATAATGAATAGAAATGGGTTATCTGGGGATGATATTCACTGGTTAGTGCCGCATCAAGCTAATAAAAGAATCATTGACGCCACGGCAAATAGAATGAGTTTGCCAGAAGATAAAGTCATGATGAATATTCATAAATACGGAAATACCACCTCTGCCACGTTACCGTTGTGTTTAAACGACTATGAAAAGCAGCTTAAAAAAGGAGACAATATTGTCTTTGCTGCATTTGGAGGAGGATTTACATGGGGCTCCATTTATTTAAAATGGGCCTATAACTCAAATTAATAGACCAATCAACAATACTATTATGGAATTAAAAGACATTCAAAACCTTATCAAGTTCGTAGCTAAATCAGGCGCAAGCGAAGTAAAACTTGAAATGGAAGATGTGAAAATCACCATTAGAACTGGAGAAGGTGGGAAAGCTGAAACAACGTACATTCAACAAATTCCCGCAATGGCTCCTGCACAGCAACAAGTTATGCCTAGCGCACCAGCAGAAGTGCCTGCAGCTGTCCCTGCTCAGGAAGCACCTTCTACAGCTGAAGATGATTCAAAATATATCACTATAAAGTCTCCAATTATTGGAACACTATATAGAAAACCTTCTCCAGACAAACCAACATTTGTGGAAGTAGGTGATACGGTGGCTGTAGGTGATGTACTTTGTATTATAGAAGCGATGAAGCTGTTCAACGAAATTGAAAGTGAAGTTTCTGGAAAAATCGTAAAAGTTCTGGTAGATGATTCTTCACCAGTTGAGTTTGATCAGCCATTATTTTTAGTGGATCCTTCGTAAATAACCTCTAGAATTTCGAATCAAAATCTAGTTTTTTTGAATTAGGATTTGAAATTTGTTAATGTCAAGAAAGTTATGTTTAAAAAGATACTAATTGCCAATAGAGGTGAAATTGCGCTACGCGTAATTAGAACCTGTAAGGAAATGGGGATTAAGACTGTAGCGGTCTACTCTAAAGCCGATGAAGAAAGCCTACACGTACGTTTCGCCGATGAAGCGGTTTGTATTGGGCCAGCTCCTAGTAGTGAGAGCTATTTGAAAATTTCAAATATAATAGCCGCAGCAGAGATTACCAATGCTGATGCTATCCACCCTGGATATGGATTCCTTTCTGAAAATGCAAAATTTTCAAAAATCTGTGAAGAGCACAACATCAAATTTATTGGTGCGAGTGCAGAAATGATTGATAGAATGGGAGATAAGGCGTCGGCCAAATCAACAATGATTGCTGCAGGAGTGCCATGTGTTCCTGGAAGTGAAGGAGTTATCCCAGACTTCAAAACGTGTATTAAAGTAGCAAAAGAGACTGGTTATCCAGTAATGCTTAAGGCCAGTGCTGGTGGTGGAGGTAAAGGAATGCGAGCTGTATGGAAGGAAGATCAATTGCAAGATGCATGGGAGTCTGCCCGACAAGAAAGTAAAGCAGCTTTTGGAAACGATGATATGTATATGGAGAAGCTTATTGAAGAGCCTCGACATATTGAGATCCAAGTTATTGGAGATAGTAATGGTAAAGCCTGTCACTTAAGCGAAAGAGATTGTTCTGTACAAAGACGTCATCAAAAGTTAACCGAGGAAACTCCTAGCCCATTTATGACAGATAAATTGCGTAAGGATATGGGTAAAGCAGCTGTGAAAGCAGCGGAGTATATTAAGTATGAAGGAGCGGGAACTGTTGAGTTTTTGGTGGATAAACACCGTAATTTCTACTTTATGGAGATGAATACTCGTATTCAGGTAGAGCATCCAATTACTGAAGAAGTCGTCGACTTTGACCTTATTAGAGAGCAAATACTAGTTGCGGCTGGTGTGCCTATTTCTGGTAAAAATTATTTTCCACAATTACACTCTATTGAGTGTCGTATCAATGCGGAGGATCCATATAACAACTTTCGTCCTTCTCCTGGAAAGATTACTGTCTTACATGCGCCTGGAGGCCATGGAGTGCGACTAGATACTCATGTATATGCAGGGTATACGATTCCGCCTAATTACGATTCAATGATTGCAAAATTAATCACTACTGCACAGACTCGTGAAGAGGCAATTAATAAAATGAAGCGTGCTTTAGATGAGTTTGTAATAGAAGGAGTTAACACCACAATTCCATTTCATAGACAACTAATGGATCACCCAGATTACGTTTCTGGAGACTATACTACGGCGTTTATGAATGACTGGGAGATGGCAGAGCCAGAAGAGGAGTAAGCTCTTTAAAATTAGTAAATCGAAACCCGAGGCCTCCATGCTTCGGGTTTTTTGTTTTATCTTCGGAAGTATCGTATTAAGGAATTCATGCTCAACATAAAATATATACTGATTTTTGTGCTAACTGTTAGTATAGCGGCAATTTTACTAAAGCTTTTTGGTATTTATTTTGCCTTGGCTTTTCCTTTCTTATTTTTTATTTATTTACTAATTGCTAAGAAACGAAACACATGAAGTTATCTTATTGGGAACGACATACTTGGTTGGATGCGATTGATTTTGCTATTGTTGGGAGCGGTATTGTAGGACTCAATTGCGCTTTGGCATTACGTGAGCGATTTCCAGAGAAGAAGATAGTCGTTTTTGAGCGGGGACTACTACCCAGTGGTGCAAGTACGAAAAATGCAGGTTTCGCTTGTTTTGGTAGTGTCTCTGAAATAGTTGACGACCTAAATAAGCACACCGAAGAAGAGGTGATACAACTAGTAAGAGATAGGATAACAGGCTTGAAACTATTACGGAATACTATTGGAGATACTTCAATGGATTATCAGGAGCATGGAGGGTATGAATTATTCACTAAGGCTGCGCCGGAATTGTTTGAAGAATGTGTTCAAAAATTACCCTATATCAATAATCTATTAAAAGAGGTGTTTTTAGATAAAAATGA